>JBAIXS010000026.1:0-2250 GCA_037916395.1 Candidatus Sulfobium mesophilum | reverse complement strand
TCTTGTTTCCCCTGAGGCGCCTTTTGGATTCTTCATCGAGGTTAAGAAGATCTCTTCCCTCGAAAAATATCTGACCCTTCGCGAAAGCATTGCGCGGCAGTATCCCCATGATAGACAGGGCGGTGATACTTTTCCCGCACCCGCTTTCACCCGCCAGCCCGAATATCTCCGATTCTTCGATAGAGAAATTCAGACCCGATACCACCTCGACCGCATTGGATGCAGATCCGAAATAAATATGGAGATCCCTCAGATCTAAAAGGGACACTTTTTACTGTTTTTCCTCTTTTTTCAGAAGCCTTAGGTAGTTTTCGGCTTCTTTCAGGCCGGGGTTGTCATGGAGGGCTTTTTCCCATTCCTCAAATGCAAGTCCTGTCAGCCCCTGCATGTAGTAAGTCAGCCCAAGCTGGACCCACGCCGGACCATATGCAGGATTGATCGTCTTTGCATCGATGAAGTGAACTATTGCTTCTTCTGCCAGCCCTTTGTTTCTCAGGGCTATCCCCAGTTTCGTATGTCCGTCGGGAAGTTTCGGATAGAGTTTCAGGGCCTTTTTGTATTCTGTAATAGCCTCGTCATTCATATTAAGTTCAAGATACTTGTTGCCCAGTTTGTAATGCTCATTGGCAAGCTTCCCGGCTATAAAAGGCTCAAGGGCATGGGGGTCGGGTCGTGCGATCTGGGCAGCTGTTGTAAATACTTCCTCTGCCTTTTTAAATTCACCCAGTTCGTTATATGTAATTGCCAGGTTCAGTGATGCCTCGGTATATCCGGGATTGAGCTGAAGGGCCTTCTCAAAATGCGCCGATGCCCTTCTGGGCTCGCCTTTCATACTGTATATAATCCCAAGCTTGTTATGGACATCGGCATATGCGGCGTTAAGGGTGATTACCTCACGCAAGGGCTTCTCGGCTTCATCAAGTTTCCCTTCATTGAAAAGTTTAGTGCCGAGTTCATATAGCTCAGATACCGGTGTCATACGTACTAATATAGGGATTTAAAAGAAAATTTGTCAAGGAATGAAGCGGCTTGGCAACGGGTCGAGCCAGTCACTTCTTAACGGTTTTGAGGCTGAAATTTCTGTCAGCGAATTCGTCTGTTTTTTTAATGAGAAGCCAGTCTTTATCTTTGCCGTGCATCCTTGTGAGGACGAACATGCCTTTGAGCTTTTTCCCTTTGAAGACTACCTCCAGTTTCCCGGAAGCGACGCCTCCGTCCTTAAGCACGCAGGTGCCCTTGTCCCATATGAATACCTCTCCGGCCCCATAATTGCCCTCGGGGATTTTGCCTTCGAAGCCGGCGTAATCGAGCGGATGGTCGTCGACCATTACAGCAAGCCTCTTGTCGGCCGGGTTCATTGAAGGTCCTTTAGGCACTGCCCATGACTTAAGAACTCCGTCCATCTCAATCCTCAGGTCGAAATGGAGTCGTTTTGCGTGATGCTCGTGGACGACAAAGATAGTCATAGGAAAAAGTAGCTCATATTTGAGCTGAAGTCAACCTCTTGGTAGAAATATGGGTTCGATACGGGGGCCAAGACACAGGATGATTAATGGCCTGAACCCATTGGTTTTTTGACGGGTATGATGGCTTTAAAGTCGACTTCATAAAGAAGTCTTTTAAGGTTTACTTATAAGCCTGTAAGTCTCCTCATAGATAGTCCTGCGCGGGCCTACGGCCACTACCTCAATTATTTCCTTGTCGATTCTGTAGATTATTCTGAAATTGCCGACCCTGAAGCTCCGATAACCGCTCAGTTCATCCTTTAGGGCCTTTCCTGCCTGAGGAGAAGCAAGGACCATCTGAAGGGCCGCCTTTATTTTCTGTTTAATATGCGGATGAAGAGAGCGGACAGTCGCCGCAGTTTCATCCGGAAGTCTGAGCCTTCGGGCAGGCATTTACTGAAAAAGCTCTTCCAGGCTATACAATTTTGCCTTCCCCTTCTTAAGCGCTAAAACGCCTTTCTTGATCTCAGCCATAAAGTCGGCGTCAGAGCGAATCGCAGTCGTCTCCTTCCAGCCGTCAAACTCATCCGGACTGATCAGCACGGCGGCAGGCGAGCCGTTCTTGGTGATTACAACTTCCTCGTCGGTATTGTGCACCGCATCCACGAGGCTGCTCAGCTTCATCTTGACTTCGGAAAGCGAAAGGGTCTTCATTCTGGTATACCTCCTTTCAGGATGACCTTAATTTAGACTAATATAACATATATCAGGCCGGCCCGGCAGATTTTTCTTCCAGCTTGCTTTT
>JBAIXS010000025.1:0-1528 GCA_037916395.1 Candidatus Sulfobium mesophilum | reverse complement strand
TTATCCATGCCCTCATGACAAGCTGGTCAGGCACATTAACGCAGGAAGTTGAACGAAAGACCCGGGCTTTTAAGGAATCCGAACAACGGTATAAGTCCCTCGTGGAGAATGCTGAAGATATTATTTTTACAGTGGATTGTGACGGATATTTTCTCTCAATAAACAATCATGGCGCAAAATTTTTCAACAAAACGCCTGAAGATATAATTGGCCGTAATATGTCAGAAATTTTTTTATGGCCTGGCGGTGAGGCTATGCTTATGGCTGTGAAAGAGGTAGTTGAAAGCAAAAAAGGCGAACAGATCACTCATCCTGTCAAAATCGAAGAACAGGAATACTGGTTCAATACCAATTTCAGAAGGCTTCTGGATGAGGACGGTAATATTTATGCAGTCATGGGTATCTCAAGAAATATTACCGACAGAAAGAAAATAGAGGAAAGCAGCTATCATACGGAAAAACTCGCCTCTATGGGCACACTGGCTGCAGGAGTGGCGCACGAGATAAATAATCCTCTCGGCATAATACTCGGATTCAGCGATCTTCTTTTGGAAAAAGCAAAACCTGATTCAGAAGAAGCTGATATTTTAAAAACAATAGCAAAGCATGGTCTGCGCGCAAAAAGAGTGGTTGAAAACCTTCTGAGCTTTGCACGCTACACTGAATGCAAGGAGGAACTGGTTGACATTAATAAAGGCATTGAAAGTGTAATAGCTATTGTCGGCAATACACTGTTGCTGAAAAAAATCTCCTTGAAACAAGATCTGAACGGAGATTTGCCCAGGATTAAGGGATGCTCGGAGGAATTGCAGCAGGTATTTATCAATATCATGAACAATGCCGTCTCGGCGATGAACGGCGGCGGGACGTTATCGATAGCAACAAGGCCTCTGAACAATAATGAACTTATTGAGATACGATTTGCCGACACCGGCCACGGCATCAAAAAAGAGCACCGTTCAAAGATTTTTGACCCTTTATTTACTACCAAGAAAGTAGGCGAAGGAACAGGTCTGGGCCTCTCGGTTTCTTACGGAATACTTACAAAGCATGGAGGAACGATAGATTTCGAGTCAAAGACAAAAGACGAGTCTGAAGATACGGGAACGACGTTTATTATAACTTTGCCGGCAGTAAAACAGTGAGAGTGTCAAAACGGTGTCGGCAATATCCAGCATACTGAACCGGGCGCCGGCGCTAATTATTTGCAATTGTTCTTTCCTGCGGCAATACCGTAGGGATCTGGCAGGGTGCGGAATAGTCTCAAATTCGTCATTCTCCGGCTTGACCGGGGAATCCGGGGTAAGCGTAATCTATTGAAAGACATGGGTTCCCGCCTTCGCGGGAATGACAGATGGAAAGCTTGAAAGTACTTTTTCAGTATACTGCTAGTTCAAGGATTTATAATTTTTAAAAAAAGGAGGATGTATGGCCGAAAAACTGTTAATCGTAGACGATGAGCCGGACATGCTTAAGCTTCTTCAGATGATTATCACTGAGAAGACCCCCTACGAGGTTGTGACCACAA
>JBAIXS010000024.1:0-6525 GCA_037916395.1 Candidatus Sulfobium mesophilum | reverse complement strand
GTGTTTTTTCCAGCGGGAATTTCGACAAAGTATTTCTCCTCTATTCTCTTTACCATCTATAATGGGCAAAAGCCTTATTAGCCTCGGCCATCTTATGGGTGTCTTCCTTCTTCTTAATGGAAGAGCCTGTGTTATTAAACGCATCCAGCAGTTCGCCGGCCAGTCTCTCCCTCATCGTTTTCTCTCCCCTGGCCCTCGCGTAGCTTATAAGCCATCTTGATGCAAGCGCCATCCTGCGCTGGGGTCTAATTTCAACGGGCACCTGATAAGTAGCGCCGCCGACTCTTCTGGGTTTTACCTCTACAACAGGCTTTACATTCTCCAGTGCCGCCTTAAACACCTTGAGCGGGTCGTTTCCTGTCTTCTCTTTAATTACGTCAAATGCGCCGTAGCAGATATTTTCCGCTGTGGACTTCTTGCCGTCCGTCATGATAGCAGCCATAAACTTACTGACAACCTTACTGTTGTATTTCGGATCCGGCAAAACTTCTCTTTTTTCTGCAACCCTTCTTCTCGGCATTATTCAACTCCGTTTTATGCTTGTTTACTTAGGCTTCTTTGTGCCGTACTTCGACCTGCCGCGTCTTCTGTCGTTTACGCCGGTAGAGTCGAGCGTGCCTCTTATAATATGGTATCTGACGCCGGGGAGGTCCTTAACCCTTCCACCCCTTATCATGACGATAGAATGCTCCTGCAGATTATGCCCCACGCCTGGAATATATGCGGTAACTTCCATCGCATTCGTAAGCCTCACCCTTGCCACCTTCCTCAAAGCAGAGTTAGGCTTCTTCGGCGTCGTCGTATAAACCCTTACACACACACCCCTTTTCTGGGGGCAGGATTTCAACGCGGGACTCTTCGTTTTGCTAAGCAAGCTCTTTCGACCCTGCCTGACTAATTGTGCTATCGTGGGCACTTTTCCTCCATAAATAATTAAGTCACTTAATTCTTGATACTCCGGGAAAAACCTTACAACTTTACCAGAGAAAAAAATATTTGTCAAGTTTTTCGGGGCTGCCAAAGAAAAAAATCAACGCCTCAAAAAACCTGTCTTTGGTCTTCGGCTTGGAAGTACTCATTATAGCATAAAATCAGGCAACTATGTAAAGGCAAAAAGCATAGCATCACAAATAAAATCCGCATATATCGTAATCAGTGTTTAAAGGCCCTCTGCCCTGTAAAGACCATGGTGACTTTCGGGTCGGCCTGATTACATGCCTCGATAGATTCAAAATCCCTGTCGGAACCGCCGGGATGCACAATGGCGGAAATTCCCTCCTTAATGCCTACATCCACGCCGTCTCTGAAGGGGAAAAAGGCATCAGAAACCATAGTCGATCCGATGAGTCCGCCCCTATCTTTTTTTGTCTCTTCATCTATTTCACGCAGTACGCCGGCATCCCGCATGCCCTGAGATGCCTCAAGTTCAAAGGTCTTATAAGGAACGCCATGTTTTCTGAAACAGAGTGCGTCGGCATATTTTGTATACGCCTTGAAAACCGCAATCTCGGCAACGCCAACCCTGTCCTGCTCCCCGGTGCCTATGCCCACGGTCACTCCGTCTTTTACAAAAAGCACTGAATTTGAAGTCACCCCCTGCTCAACACTCCACCCAAAAAGCATGTCGGCATACTCCTGGTCAGTAGGCTTGCGCTCAATGACGTATTCCTTACCTTTATATGAAGCCTTCGCGGGGAGGAAATCCTCTTTAGCCTTTATCCTGTTAATGGGGGACTGCTGAACTATAATTCCCCCGTCGATAAGTGATTTAAAATCCACGAAACGCATGGTCCTGTGTTTTTCAAGGTTATCAATCTTCTTTATTCTTACTATCCTCAGGTTTTTTCTTTTTGCCAGAATGTCTACAACGCCTTCCTCAAAGTCAGGGGCCCCGACGACCTCGAGATAATTGCCGCTAACCATCTCTGCACAGGTCTTATCCATCGCCCGGTTTACAACCAGGCAGCCTCCGAAGGCGGCTATTCTGTCGGCCATGTTAGCCTTGTCATAGGCATCGGCAACGCTCTTCCCATAGGCTACGCCGCATGGGTTGTTATGTTTCATAATCGTCGCAGCCGCTCCGGCAGAGAGGAACTTAAGGATATTAAGGGCGTTGTCGAGATCTGTAAGGTTGGTCTTGCCGGGATGCTTTCCAGCCTGAATCATGTCCTCCTCTGTAATCGCGCTCACCAGACCGTTCCCGGGTGAGATATAGGAACAATCGCCGAGCATCAGATTGCCGTTAACAAGTTCGAAAAGCGCAGCCTGCTGGTCGGGGTTTTCTCCATAGCGGAGGCCTTTTTCGATAAGTTCACCTGACTTTTCATCAGGGATCTTCCAAGCCCTCTTTCGGTAAACAAGCGTCTGGTCTCCGAACTTTATAGTCATCTCATCAGGGAAATTATCGTCCATAATGGTTTTGTACATCTTCTTAAGATCCGACATATATATCTCCTTTGGAAAAAATATTATGAAAGCCGGAAACTGCAGGTCAGCACGACAAAAAAACTCAGACAATGATACCAGAAAATATGATCCAAGGGAAAGGGCTTGTTTAAGGGACTAGAGCGTAGTCTTTTTTGTACAATAGGGCAAAGAAATTCCCAAACGGAGACAACATGAAAAACATCGCTAATTTTTTATTCGAAGCCGGGATGCTAAAGCGCACGCCGAGGACGGGCTTTCAGTTCCTCGGCTCGGGCGCTGAATCAGTGGCAGAGCATATTTTCAGGACCGTCTATATAGGATATACATTGGGACACCTTTCCGCAGGCGTTAATACGGAAAGACTCATAAAGATGTGTCTGTTTCATGACCTGCCTGAAGCGCGCACCGGAGACCTGAATTATGTGAATAAAAAATATGTGAAAGCGGACATAGAAAGGGCTGTAGAGGATCTTTCAGCGACCGTACCCTTCGGAGCCGAGATCAAGGAGCTTGTTGACGAATTCGAAAAAGGCGAGAGCACTGAGGCCCTTCTGGCCCATGATGCCGACCAGCTGGAGTTAATACTTGCGTTAAAAGAATATAAAGACGTCGGGAACAAATACGCCGATGAGTGGCTTGAATATGCGATGAAGAGGCTGAAAACAGATATTGCTCGTGAGCTCGCACAAACAATTCTCTCAACAGATTCCTCTCTGTGGTGGTTTTCAGATAAGAGCGACTGGTGGGTGACCGGGAAAGAAGAGTAGGAGCAAATGTAGAAGGCGGGGGTACCCCGCCACTACTAAATCATTTTCTTCAGTCTCTCCGCCACCGCATCGATAAATTCTTCGGTATGAGCGTATTTTGAAATTTTTGGTTCGGCAATGAGCATGAGGTCTTTAGTCACAACGCCGCTTTCTGCCGTTTCGATGACCGCCTTTTCGAGGGCGCGGGCGAAATTTACAACATCCGGGGTATCGTCCATCTCGCCGCGTTTAGCCAGCGCGCCCGTCCATGCAAATATGGAAGCTATTGAGTTTGTCGATGTCGGATTTCCCTTGAGGTGTTCATAATAATGTCTCACTACCGTCCCATGGGCCGCCTCAAATTCGTATTTCCCGTCAGGTGACACCAGGACCGATGACATAAGGCCAAGGCTGCCGAAACCTGTGGCAACCATATCCGACATGACGTCTCCGTCATAGTTCATACAGGCCCAAAGCATGCCGCCTTTGGACTTTAGTATCTGGGCGACGGCATCATCAATGAGCAGATATCTGTACTTTATTCCTGATGCATCAAACTTTTCGTGTGCCCTCCCCATCTCATCCGCGAAGATGTCCCTGAAAAAACCATGATAAAGCTTCGATATTGTGTCTTTGGCGCCGAACCAGAGATCAACCTTCTCCTCCAGAGCATAATTTATGCACGCCCTGGCAAAACTCCTGATAGAAGCCTCGGCATTATGCATGCCCATAACAACGCCGCTTCCCTTGAAATCATGGATCTTCAGGGCCTTTTTTTCTCCGCCGTCCGAAGGAGAAAAAACAATTTCAACACTGCCGGGAGCGTCAATAACCATCTCCGCGCATTTATAAATGTCACCGTAGGCATGACGACCGATCACGATCGGTCTCTTCCACGTACGCACTGCCGGCGGAATATTTTTAAGGATTATAGGCTTTCTAAAGACTGTGCCGTCCAATATGGATCGTATCGTTGCGTTGGGGCTTTTCCACTGCTGCTTGAGACCGTATTCCTTCAACCTTGCAGCATTTGGGGTTATAGTTGCGCACTTAACCCCAATTCCGGCTTCCTTTATAGCCTCCGCCGCTTCAATTGTAACCTTGTCATCCGTGTCGTCTCTATGCTTGATGCCAAGATCGAAATACCTTATATTTATATCAAGGAAAGGGCATATGAGCTTATCTTTAATCATATGCCAGATGATCCTGGCCATTTCGTCGCCGTCCATTTCGACAATGGGATTTTTTACTTTTATAGCCACAGTATTACCCCCCTTATGAAATAAGTATAAAGTTGATAATTTTAATTGTATTCCTTCGCTCTGTCAAACGCGGCAAATCTCTAATGTGCGTATTGAAGCGGCCGCTTCAACTCAAATTCAAATGAAGCTATGTTTTATGATACGATATTTCAAATTCATATTGTGCTAAAGGAGTCCACATGTCTGAAAAGTGGTATGAAGGCCTTCCGGACGACGCGTTTAAGAGCGAGACCGCCAAAATATATGAGAAGGCTGAAGCGGCAATCAGGGAGAAACTTGCCCAGGGGCTTGATTTTGACAGCGCCTGCGCGGCCCTGGAGATTCCGGATGAGCAACTGAGGACGGGCATCATCGACGACATGCTGAAGGTGCTGATTGCCGAAGAGCATTTCACAAAAAATGTCTCCCTCAATGATATATCGAAGAAATTGAATATCGAAGTTGGCCGCCTTGAAAAGGCCAAGGCGGAAATGCTTGAGGATGTAAAAAACGCCTCTGTCAAGGCATTCTATGATAGTTTAGAGCGCCGCCATAACATGAACCAGGAGTCCGGGTCATAGATATACCATTTGAAGAAGGCACCACAGTTGTATTCCCAGACAGCAATTTCATAAAATCAGGCGTACTCTCCGAGGATTTCGAAGTAAAAGGAATACTTTTTAAAAAAGGGACCATCCTTGGCTTTGATGAAAAAGGGAGGCTCTGGAGATGCAAAGTTTCAGGGCAGACCATCATAAATGAACATAACTGCAGCGCCCGGAGCGAAGTGGAATTCTACCCTGACGGCAACCTCCTTTCATTTATAACTTCGGCCGAGACGAAATTCGGGAACATATATGCTGCTGCGGAATCCCTTGTCCTACTGCATCCAAACGGCAACCTTTTTAAGTGTGATTTGACCCGTGATGCCATCGTCGACGGATATCCTGTTTCTGCCGGTAAGGATGTTTGTTTCTTTGAAGACGGGGGGTTGTCCGCTTTTTATCTCTCAAGAGACCGCTTGATCGACGGGATATTATGCCTTGCGGAATCCAGGGTCTGGCTGCGGGAAAACGGACGGCTTAAGGCATGTACAGCCGGGCAGGACGTAGAAATACGGGGGGTCAATTATAAGGCCGGAGAACTCATTGTCTTAAGAGAAGACGGCAGCCCTGTCCACTTCAGCTTATGAAAATCCTCTGCTATCCTGACGGCAGCCTCAGGGGCAAACTACTTGAGAAAAACGAAGAGATCGGGGAAATCAAATGCAAAGCCTGGACCTGGGTGTGGTTCTACAATAATGGCAATATATCAAGCGCGGTGCCTCTTTCAGACGTAGCAATCGGCGGCATAACATGCAGGGCAAATGCCAGGGTCTATTTCTATGAAAACGGCAGTCTGATGAAGTGCAGCCTTCCCGCTGACGGCACAGTGAAGGGCATACCGGTCCAGTCCGACACGTTTATGCTGTTTCATGAGAATGGGGCCATCTCGGCCTGCAGGCTTTTGGAAAATATTAATTATCGAGGCATCCCCTGCAAAGGGGGTCGATGGATCGGATTTTATGACGACGGACAACTCAAAAGATGCTTCATGGCAGAAGACGTATTGATTTCAGGTGTTACACTCAGACAGGGCGCATGGGCATCGTTTCATACAACAGGCATGCTCGATAACTACCGGCTCACGGAAGATGCTGTTGTCCAGGGGGTGGAATGTCTAGCAGAGGACATACTGTTGTTTGATGAACGAGGGCGATTGACGGAAAGAGTGAAAGGACCCTTCGCTAATAAGGAAACAAGGAAGGCGGTCACTTAGACGCACCGTGCCCAGACGGTGCCCTGGCACAAGCTACATTTGCCAGGTGTGGAGTTTGTAGCCGGATCTGATATTTTTTAACTGCAACCTTCCCCTTTACCAGCTTGACGTTACCATAGACAGGAGCGAACTCGATGTGAGGTATGAAAGTACTGCAAGCGCTCTATAATCTGGCGGGGAAAGCCGCGGGGCTGTAAGAAATAATCCGACAGAAAAAACAGAAATCATCTGATAGATCACCTCCCTCGCTTTTAGGTAAGCTGATGTAGTGAGTACTCCGTCCGTAGAATCAA
>JBAIXS010000023.1:0-4496 GCA_037916395.1 Candidatus Sulfobium mesophilum | reverse complement strand
AGAAGCTTGATGCGCAGTTGAAGGAGTGGAACACCCAGATCTCTTTGCTAAAGGCCAAGGCCGACAAGACCAGAGCCGAGGCGAAGATTGAATACTACAAGATAATAGACGAATTGCAGAAAAAGGTTGATGAAGCCAAGCCGAAGCTACAGGAGTTGAAGGCCGCAACCGATGATGCGTGGGAAGACCTCAAATCAGGCGCGGAAAAAGCTTGGGCTGAGGTCAAGACCGCCATCGACGCGGCGGCCTCAAAGTTCAAATGAGTCACTAGCCTTTTTGCGCAACAAAGCATTAGCCATGAGATATTGATCGTTGATGATTGCTCTGGATTCCTGGTGGTATCGGCGTATTGATCCTTGTTGCGATCGTGCTTTCCTATCATGCAAGTTAGCGATGTTTTGCGGCACTGCATTACATGGAGCGGCAGATGAACGAATAATCATGTTGTCCGCTAATATTTATACCCTGTATACCCTATACCCTTATTTTGTGTAAATACTCTGAATACTAAAAAATTATCAATAGAACTAATTGTAGGACAAATCCTCACAACAAAATCAGACTACTACCGGTTGCAATCACCTTGAATATTTGAGATATTTATGCTGTTGGGACACTCGTCACATCCTTTGTCCTCAGCATCTGTAATAGTATATTTCTTGAATAGTTCCCTGAATATACATCCTGGCAAATCTATCTCGATCTCATTTGGAACTGGAAATTAATCGTAAAGGAGGAAAGTTATGGTGACCATATTGCTTGTCATTTTGATACTCATGTTGGTTGGGGTTCTTCCCACCTGGCCCCACAGCAGGAACTGGGGATACTATCCCAGCGGCGGACTCGGCCTAATCCTTCTGATTTTGCTCATCCTGCTGCTACTTGGACGGATCTAGAGATACTTTAAAGCAGGGAAAAAGGACGAGGAGGAATTTTGGCAGCTTTGGGAGCCGAAAAAGACGTCGGGAAATGGAAAAACGGCTCACGACGAGTTGAAGGCAATTGAAGGCGAGATCCAGACACAGCGGCGGGATTTTGTCGTGCAACAAGAAACTGCCGGGGGTACAAAGATGAAAGAGCGAAAAGAGTGCCAGGAGAAACTCTATTCTCGCGTGGGGCGACTTCAGTAAAGGGTACTGGGGAAAATTTAAAGGTCGCAACCTTATCTGATCGAGAAAGAAGGGGGTGAGAACTCAGTCTATAAGGTAGTTCGAGTTGGGAAAGAATCCTATTTAGAATTTTTAATAGGCTTTTTGGAACTAACAAACAAAAAAGGGAGAAATTGCAATGAAGAAGATATTCATATCAGCAGCAGTAGTTATTTCAACGATAGTCCTGATGCTCTCCATCGGAGCCAACTTCTCACTGGCAGGCGAAAAGATGATGGACAAAGATATGATGATGCAACATGGGGACATGATGATGGAAAAGGGCCAGATGATGATGGACAAGGGTAAAATGATGAAGGAAGGAACGATGGATAAGGACATGATGATGAAGGAAGGCGACAGCATGATGCAGGAAGGCCAAATGATGATGGATAAAGGTAAAGAGATGAATGACAAAAAGATGACTAAAGACGGTAAGATGATGATGAAGGACGGCAAGATGATGAAGGAAGGAAAAATGGACAAGAAGAAAATGATGAAAAAAGGCGATATGATGATGAAAGAGGGCCAGACAATGATGAATAAAGGCAAGAAGATGAAGGAAGGCATGATGAAATAAGACGTTGTGTCTAGGACCATATCTATCAATGACGACGAGCAAGCAAGACTGCATAGGCTGCATACCCGGCTGGGATATTGTATTCATTCCCATGAGTTCTAGCTGAGGCTGATCGTGCAGGCGAAAAAAATATTATTTGTTTTCTTCCTGCTCGCAGGAATATTTTTGGGGTCCTTTCTTGCGGTATTTTGGTCCATACCGGATATAGGCCCGGGTTTCGATTACGCAGTCGTTGTGCATTCCGATGACGGCTCTGTCTTGGCTGAATTCTACAGGGAGAGAAGATTTTTCGTCCCCTGCCCTGACATCCCGGACCATGTCAAAAAGGCTTTGGTCGCCGCTGAGGACCACAGATTTTATGCACACCACGGTTTTGATGTAAAAGGGATTGCACGTGCTGTCAGAAGGAACATTACCGCTAATTCCGTAATGGAAGGAGGCAGCACTATAACACAACAACTGGCCAAGATGATGTTAAAAAGGTCTGATAGGAGTTTTTACCGGAAGCTCCGAGAAATACTTCTAGCGTTCAGACTGGAATGGAAATACTCAAAGGAAGAGATCCTGGGCCTATACCTGAACCTCGCATATTTCGGGGAGAGGGCCTACGGGATAGAGGCTGCAGCGAGGACCTACTTCAATAAGCCGGCAGCAGGGTTGTGCGTTTCAGAGGCGGCGCTGCTTGCAGGACTTCAGAAGGCCCCGAACAGGTATTCTCCTTTGAGAAACCCTGAGCTGGCGCGTGAAAGAATGATGAAGGTGCTGCGCGAAATGCTGGCCTTGAAGTTTATATCCTATGACGAATATGCAGAGGCCGTCTCAGCGTCCATTACTAAAGAAACTCATTTCGAGCGCAAGGACGGTGCCCCATATTTTGTCGATTTAATCAGACAGAACTTATCGGCAAAGTATGGCGATACTCTTTACACACTGGGCTTGCAGGTTTTTTCCACGTGCGACGTGGCAATGCAATCTCTTGCCGAACAGGCTGTGAGGGATGGTGTGCGGAAAATTGAGCTTCGCACAAGGCCGGGTGTGCAGGCCGCCCTTGTGGCAATAGATTTGGCAAGCGGCGAGATAAAAGCTATGGTCGGGGGGACTGATTTCAGCAAGTCCCAGTTCAACCGGGCGACAATGGCCTTGAGACAGCCTGGCTCGGCTTTTAAATCGTTCGTATATGCGGCAGCGCTTCAGAAGGGGATGTCAGGCAATGATTCAATTCTTGATGAGCCGGTAAACATACAGGATGCGGAAAGGGGCCGATGGTGGTCTCCGAGAAATTCGGAAAATGAATACCACGGCGAGGTATCGCTCAAAACCGCCTTTGCCCTTTCCCTCAATTCTGCAACCGTTAGGCTTGCACAGAAGATCGGATTTGACAGCGTGAGTGAAATGGCTGAAAGATGCGGCCTCCGCAGCAACCTCGGCACTCATCCTTCGCTGGCGCTGGGTGCTTCAGATGTGACACTTCTTGATCTGACAGCAGCTTATGTGGCTTTTGCAACCGGGAGAAAAGTGACGCCCATGGCTTATACATCGATAAAAGGCCAAAACGGAGACTATGTTGAACAGCTTGTGTCTTCTTACCGGGAGGTCTTATCTAGCGATATCGTTAACAAGATGAAAGAACTTCTGCGGGCTACGGTCGTCTCAGGGATTGCAGGCAGAGCAAGGGCCGCGGGCCGGCCTGTTTACGGAAAAACAGGCACTACCAATGATTATACGGATGCCTGGTTTGTGGGGTTCGATGATCACCTCGCGGTTGGGGTGTGGGTGGGAAGGGATGACCATACGACCATCGGCATCGAGGAAACAGGCTCAGAGGCGGCACTGCCTATATGGACTGAGTTCATGAAAAAAGTGCGGTACCCGGAGCGGCCACCTCTAACGGGAAATCTGATGGCGATGCAAAAATTAATCCAAAGTAGTGAGGCTCACTAGACAGAGCTTAATCAATATAACACTGAGGAGGTACTTAAGATGCAAGGAAAAGGATTATTGAGTAAAAGTGCGGTGCTGCTTTTCTGTCTTTTTATATTGGCAGTAACCGCCTGTGACAAACTTGGTTTCGGCTATACAAAAATTGGCGATATCGTTAAAAACCCCGCTGCATTTGACGGCAAAGAATTAAAAATTCAGGGGAAAGTGGTAGAAGTGACAAAACTACCCCTAATCGAAAAGAAATTTTACAACCTTGACGACGGTACAGGACAGATACTTGTCACAACCGAGCAGAACATTCCTGGGATGGGAGAGAAAGTTGCGGTGAGAGTGAGGATTAAATCTTTGGCTATTGAAAACAATAAAGGTATTGCCCTTCATGCAACGGAGATCAAACGGTTATAGGTGATCCGCGCCTGAGACTAATTTACCGGAAGGGAGTCAAATTGTCGCCATTGACTTTACTGAGAAAGAGCATTTTATAACACGCAAATGAAAAAATTCAGAAGGGTTTATTTCGTATCGGTTTTCCTGATCGTGGCGTGCATACTCTGCGGCTGCGCGACCCTACCGAATGTTTCCGAGATAATAGAGGATGTCCCGGCAGACGGGAGAACTCCGGAGATTGTTGGCGCGAAAGGTACGCTGCCGGAACATACCAGCAAAAAGATCATAAAGAAGATTAAACGCTTTTCAGGGGTGAGCGACATAGTCGAGAAGCAGACCCTGGCATTGCAAGACGTGAGCGGCAGACCGCTTATAGCAGGCAATAAGGTAACACTTCTTATTGACGGGCCTGCGACATATGCAGCAATGCTGAAGGCTAT
>JBAIXS010000022.1:0-2492 GCA_037916395.1 Candidatus Sulfobium mesophilum | reverse complement strand
AACCATGTCTGTCTTATTCATATAAACAACTATGTACGGAACCCCTACCTGCCTTGCAAGAAGTATATGCTCCCTCGTCTGCGGCATCGGCCCGTCTGCTGCGCTTACCACCAGTATCGCACCGTCCATCTGCGCCGCTCCAGTGATCATGTTCTTCACATAGTCGGCATGACCAGGACAATCCACATGCGCATAATGCCTCTTGTCCGTCTCGTACTCAACGTGGGCCGTCGCTATCGTTATCCCACGGGCCTTCTCCTCAGGTGCGTTGTCAATAGAGTCGTACGCACGGTACGTCGCCTTACCCTGAAATGCCAGTACCTTCGTTATCGCAGCCGTCAACGTAGTCTTACCATGGTCTACGTGCCCTATCGTCCCTACGTTGCAATGAGGTTTCGTCCTCTCAAATTTTGCCTTTGCCATCTTGCCTCCTTCCTATATCTTCTTGCAGTGCTGCCGGATAATCCGGCGTCCACCCGGTTATTCTTATTCGCCTTTAACCTTTGCGATTATAGTTTCAGCTATGCTCTTGGGTACCTCATCATAATTTGCAAGCTGCATCGTATACGTCGCTCTGCCCTGTGTCTTTGACCGAAGGTCAGTTGCGTATCCGAACATCTCGGCCAGCGGAACCTGGGACTTGATCACCTGGGCCTTGCCGCGTTTTTCCATCTGCTGTATCTTTCCCCTGCGGGAATTGAGGTCTCCTATAACGTCGCCCATGTATTCCTCAGGGGTCACCACTTCGACATTCATAATGGGCTCCAGAATTACCGGCTTCGCCTTTCTTGCTGCCTCCTTGAATCCCATCGAACCGGCAATCTTAAAGGCCATTTCCGAGGAGTCCACTTCATGATAGGAGCCATCATAAAGGGTCGCCCTCACGTCTACGACAGGATATCCCGCAAGTATGCCCCCATCCAGGGCCTCTTTAATACCTTTATCGACAGCCGACCAGTATTCCCTCGGCACTGACCCCCCTACAATTTTGCTCACAAACTCATAGCCTTTACCCGGCTCAAGGGGTTCGAGTTCAAGATAAACATGACCATACTGGCCGCGTCCTCCTGACTGCCTGACGAACTTTCCCTCCGCCTTCGAAGCGGTCTTTATAGTCTCTCTAAATGCAACCTGGGGCTTGCCGACGTTGGCGCCTACCTTAAACTCTCTTAAGAGCCTGTCAACTATTATCTCCAGATGCAGCTCTCCCATTCCCGAGATTATGGTCTGACCTGTCTCTTCATTGGTCGTCACCTTAAATGAAGGGTCTTCCTGCATAAGCTTCCCAAGCGACTGCCCCAACTTCTCCTGATCAGCCTTTGTCTTGGGCTCTATCGCCACAGAGATAACCGGTTCAGGGAATTCCATCGCCTCAAGTATTACCGGCTTCTTGTCGTCGCAAAGCGTGTCTCCCGTAAGGGTGCTTTTTAAGCCTACCGCAGCGGCAATGTCGCCTGCAGAGATTTCCTTTATGTCTTCCCTTTTATTTGCATGCATCTTCAGCAGCCTGCCGACCCTTTCTTTCGTACCCTTGGTTGAGTTGTACACATATGAACCTGCCGACATAACGCCGGAATATACTCTGATGAAGGTAAGCTGGCCCACAAAAGGATCTGTCATGACCTTGAAGGCATAGGCAGCAAAGGGTTCCTTTTCATCCGACTTCCTCTGCACCTCGGTCCCGCTGTCGGGCTCTTTGCCCACTACAGGGGGAATATCATGGGGGGAAGGCAGGTACTCGACTATTGCATCAAGCAGGTGCTGCACACCTTTATTCTTAAAGGCGCTACCGCAGAGCACTGGGGTAAACTTCATCTCCACGGTGCCCTTTCTAAGGGCAGCTCTAATCTCATTCTCGCCTATTTCGGCGCCGCCCAGGTATTTCTCCATGATCTTTTCATCAACATCAGAAATAGCCTCAAGCATTTTTTCTCTGTATTCTCTTGCCCGGGGCATGAGTTCGTCAGGGATGTCGCCTTCGATGAATTTCGCTCCGAGCGTCTCGTCGTCATAATAAAGTGCCTTCATCGTTACAAGGTCTATAGGCCCTCTGAAATTATCCTCTGCGCCGATAGGAAGCTGGACCGGTACAGGCCTGGCCCCCAGCCTGTCGACCATGCTGTTTACTGCCATATAAAAATCGGCTCCCATCCTGTCCATTTTGTTCATAAAAGCGATCCTGGGCACTTCATACTTATTGGCCTGCCTCCAGACAGTCTCGGACTGGGGCTCGACACCTGCTACGGAATCGAATACGGCCACAGCGCCGTCGAGCACCCTTAATGACCTCTCCACTTCGATCGTGAAATCTACATGTCCGGGGGTATCAATGATGTTTATTCTATTGTCTCGCCAAAAACAGGTCGTCGCTGCGGATGTGATTGTGATGCCTCTTTCCTGTTCCTGGACCATCCAGTCCATAACAGCGGTCCCCTCATGGACCTCGCCTATCTTATAGGTAACGCCGGTATAATAGAGGATACGTTCCGTAG
>JBAIXS010000021.1:0-5126 GCA_037916395.1 Candidatus Sulfobium mesophilum | reverse complement strand
ATTTGCTCATAGCCTTCTTTCTTTGCCTGGGAGGCAAAGTACGTGTAGCGGTTCCTCGCCTGTGACTCGCCGGCAAATGCAGTAAGAAGATTCTTTTCCGTCTTTGTTCCTTTAATGCTTTTCATATCTCCACCTCATTTACAGAAGTATTAAAGATCATTTTCCTATGGCCAAATTTTATCACAGAAATAGCATGGGTACGACCTGGCGTATATAATAGTGTTATGTCTGAAGCCGGCGGTGGAGCAATATTTATCCGGGTCATAAACAGGCAGATGAGGAGACTCCTGCTGCCGGGGCTGATCTTCATTATTTTTATCGGCATCTCTTCCGCCGGCGAGTTCAGGGATATTTCGGCGGACTACACTCTGACATTTCCGCAGGACTTTTACTACAAAGACGGCTACAGGCTTCAGTGGTGGTATTTCACAGGCCACCTTTTCGGACCGGAAGGGCGTGAATTTGGATATGAGCTCACATTTTTTGTTGTGGGGGTGCAGGCAAGGACATATAAGTCGAAGTTCGGCGTCAACAATCTTTATATCTCTCATTTCGCAATGACAGACGTCAGCGGCAAAAAGTTTTACAATTTCGAAAAGTCGGACACAGGCGCTTACGGTTTTGCCGGCGCCGCTGATAGGGAGCTTAAGGTCTGGGTTGAAAACAATGAATTATCCGGTTCGGCAGAAACAATGCGTATCAGGGCAAACGGCGTGGAAACGGCACTCGACCTTACGCTAATTCCCAGAAGGCCCGTCGTACTTAACGGCGACAAGGGCTATTCACGGAAATCCGAAGAATCTCCTGAGTTTGCTTCATGGTATTTCTCCTACACGGACATGAAGACCTCCGGCAGTCTGAAGATCGGGAAGCAGACATTTTCAGTGACCGGCAGGAGCTGGTTCGACAGGGAGATATCTTCAGGAAAAATGGGCAGCAGCGAGAAGGGATGGGACTGGTTTGCAATTCAATTGGATGACGGCCGCCAGGTAATGATCTACTCCATGAGAAAGAAAGACGGGACCATTGACAGATATTCCTCCGGCACTGTCGTTTACAGCGACGGCAGCTACAGGCACCTGAGCGTCGATGATTTTAAAATAACCGCGCTCGGACATTATAAATCCGGAAAGACAGGCGTCATCTATCCCGCTGATTGGAAGATCAGTATACCGGGTGAAGGCCTCGACCTTGAGGTTACCCCCCTTGTCGAAGACCAGGAGTTCGTTGCATCTTATTCAACGGGCAACACCTATTGGGAGGGGACCTGCAGGGTCGGTGGTAAGGCAACAGGCCGCGCTTACGTGGAGCTGACAGGATATTGACGAAATGATAACTGATGGCGGCATCACTTACTCATTGCCTGTAAGTGAATGTAAATATTCTTAAGAAATCTCCCCTCGCCCCTCTTTTTCAAAGAGGGAAAATGCCTCCCTTTGGAAAAGGGAGGTTAGGAGGGATTTTTCAATGATTGAGACATACTATTTCGAGACTGTTAATATGAAGGCCCGGAAGTCACATGGTAAAACTTGAGGGAATTCAAAAATATTACGGGACGGCTCATGTTCTGAGGGGGGTCGATCTGAGCCTGGCCAGTGGCGAGTTCGTCGCTGTGACAGGCAGCTCGGGCTCCGGTAAATCCACCCTTCTGAATATCATCGGGGGGATGGACAGGCCCGACGCCGGTAAGATAATCGTCGACACAGACGAGATATCCTCCTATGACGATGAAAGACTTACGCTATACCGAAGGAAGAAGATAGGCTTCATATTTCAGTTTTTCAACCTCCTGCCAAATATTACGGTAATCGAAAATGTAAGAATACCCTTGCTCCTTAACGGCATCAGGGATACGGAAATCGCCTTTGCGTTCGTAAAACGTGTCGGCCTGGAAGGAAAAGAAACGAGTTACCCTCACGAGCTTTCAGGTGGAGAACAGCAGCGCGTGGCCATAGCAAGGGCGCTAGTTCACGACCCTGATATAATTCTTGCCGACGAACCCACGGGAAGTCTCGACAGCAGTACCGGACGGGCGATCATGGGATTAATGACAAAGCTTCGGGAGGAAACCGGGAAAACAATACTCCTTGTTACGCACGAAGAATATATCTCACGGTACGCCTCCAGGGTCCTAAAAATCAGAGACGGGGTAATCCGCCAGTGACGCTGACTGACCTCATCAGGGTAATCGTTTTAAAAAACATGAGGCGGGAAAAGTTTCTTACTGTCCTTTCAGTTATCGGCGTTGCGCTCGGCATCGGACTCTTTACCGGCGTAAAGGTGGCATCCGACAAGGCGATATCCTCATTCGAGATGGACATAAGGGGGACCAACCCCTATACCAACTACGAAATCCTCGATACGTCGGGGACAGACTTCCCCGAAGAAATATATCGCACGGTACGCAAGATGGAGCAAAACAGCTTTCCGGTGTTGAAGGCGGAGGGCTATCTGCCGGAAATAAAACTGGCTGTCGACATACAGGGCATCGATCTAGTACGGACGGCCGGTCATCTCAAACTGTCTCCTGGCAGGGGAGGCAGTTTCCGGAATTATTTCACAGACCTAAACGGCGTAATCATCACAAAAGGCTTCGCTTCGTCGCATTCGCTTAAAAGGGGGGACGTCCTCCGGACCTTTGTATATGACAAAGAATATTCCCTTAAAGTTTCAGATGTCATTGATGATGCGCCTCTTCCGGCAAATACCTTTCTAATGGACCTGGGTAATTTTCAGGAATATTTCAGTAAGGCAGGATTTCTGTCGAGGATTGACGCCGAGGCTGATGAAAAAACCGCAGCAGAGATACAAAAGATACTACCCCCTTCCCTCTCCATCGGCAAGAAAGAGGCTGCTATTCAGAATCAAAAGTCGCTGGTCAAATCCTTCAGATATAACCTTCAGTTCGTAAGTCTCATCGCGATACTTGTAGGAATCTTCCTGCTTTATAACACCATATTCATTTCCGTCGTCAAAAGAAGGACCGAAATCGGGATACTGCGCGGCCTGGGCGCGGCAAGAAAAACTGTCGTCCTTCTTTTTATGATTCAAGGACTGATTCTCGGAACTGTCGGGTCTATACTGGGGGTCCTCATAGGACAGGCAACGGCATATTTTTCCGTGACGGCCGTTGAAAAGACAATCACCAGCATGTACCGCGCAATTTCGATAACCGACTATTTCATGTCAAAAGCCGATATCGCGCTTGCTATGGCGCTCGGCGTCTTAGTGTCTCTTATCGCATCTGCTGCTCCTTCTTTTGAGGCGGCACTCATCAGACCTAACGAAAGCACCAGGGAAGGGACTTTCGAGGGTGGACACAGGCGCAGGAGAAAGGCCTATGCCCTGGCAGGACTGGTGCTGATCGTCTCGGGATGCGCCCTGTCATACGTGGATTACCACTCCATGCCGTACGATTTTCCTTTTCTCGCCTACACAGGCATTCTTTTTATAATATTCGGCTTCACCCTGCTTTCGCCGTCATACCTGTCATTGGTGCTTTCTTACCTTAGAAAACCGGTGGAAAGGATATTTAATTCTGCAGGAGTATTAACAGTCGGGGACATTAACGGCAGCGTCTACAGGTTTTCCGTAGCTCTGATGAGCGTTGCCATCAGCAGCGCCCTCATCTTTGCCCTTCTGACGCTTATATTTTCGTTCAGGAACTCGTTGAAGGTATGGATAAATAGAAATATCGCCGCGGACGTCTATGTAAAGCCTGCCTCCTGCAGATCTAATTTCTGTTTTTTTCCCCTGTCCGATGAACTCATAAAAACAATAGAGGGGCAGCACGAAGTCGTCGCTGTCGACAGATTCAGGACACTCCAGGTTGATTTTCAGGGCAGGAGGGTCGTCGCGGGTTTCGGAGACAGGGAAATGCAGCGCAGAGGCGGCAACGCACACTATGCTGAGGAAGAACAACGCGCACAGAGGGACTTCGGGACCGACAGAATAATTGGGGTCTCTAAGTTTCTGGGAATAAAATTCGATCTTAGGGTCGGTGATACTGTCGAACTCAAAACGCCTCTGGGTATACAGAGTTTTGTCGTATACGATATTTTCAGCAGTTATTCCACAACCTCAGGTTTTGTCTATCTCGACAGAAAATGGCTGAAGAAATACTGGGGACTCGATGATACAACACAATTCGGCGTGTATCTCAGAAAAGGAGCCGATGTGGCCGCTTTCATCAGCCGCATAAAGAGAATATTACTTCCCCGCTTTTCGCTTGCGATCACAAATAACGCCCAGCTCAGGGACCAGGTCCTGGGAATCTTCGACAGGACGTTTGCGATAACCTATGCGATAGAGCTTATATCCGTTATCGTTTCACTCATAGGTGTGATCAATACACTCCTTGCGCTTGTCATCGAGAAAAGAAGGGAAATCAGTATCCTCAGATATCTTGGCGGCAGCTGGGGACAGATACGGGCGAAGCTTGTCCTGTCCGCCGGCATCGTTGGAGTCACGGGAATATTTCTTGGAGGAATCATGGGGCCGCTTATGAGCATCATCTTTATCGAGGTCATCAATAAAGTCTCCTTCGGCTGGGAGATCCATTTCCATATCCCATATTTGTACCTTTCGATTGTAACTGCCGTCCTCTTTCTCATTACACTTTCAGCCGGCCTTATCCCTCTTAATGTGGCAAAGGGAGTAGACCCAAAAAGGTTCATCAGTTTCGAATAAGCCTTATCTTAGCGTTCAGAATCACTTTTTTATACCTCCACAGGTGCAAAATAGCCATTTTAGCTCCCTATTATGTGGTTAATTGTAGCCACTTTGCGTATGCATTTATCAATAATATAATTACAGTGTAATGTTTTTTGACAGTCTTCTGAAATTTCCTGCGCTAAGCAGCTCAGAAAGAAGAGTGACTTAGCAGGAAGAAGGAGAACTACATGAGAACATCATTATTTTTTTTACTTATTTTAACGGGAATATTGATTACCTGTTCAATTTCCCAGGCAACCCTGCTCGGGCCTGCAAGTGATTACACCGTATTTTTGTTTGGTGACATGAATGTTTGGGAATCAGACTCTGAAGGCCGCATTGCAGTCGGCGGGAATATTATCAGAATGTCGAACTATGCGATTGGGCTTAAAGCTGATCCGGCTCAATACAGT
>JBAIXS010000020.1:0-7241 GCA_037916395.1 Candidatus Sulfobium mesophilum | reverse complement strand
AGAAAGGTCTTTCCTTTTGTAACGCCGGGAAGGATCTCCTCCTTTGCCTTTTCTTTTGCGTATCTTTCAAGCAAAAATCCCCATGCAGCCTCCACTAAGTAAAATACTGCGACTGACATACTAGTATCAGCCCTGGCGATCTCCTCGGCCGCGATTGCCGCTTTCATAAAAGGCGCAGCCCGTCCGCCGTACTTCTCTGAAACCATTATTCCCAGCAGGCCGGCCTCGCCCATGTCTTTGATGACATCAGAAGGAATCTCTGCGCCTTCATCGATCTCTCTGCAGCGCGTCGATATCTTATTCTCACAAAAGTCTCTTACAGATTTTCTGAAATGATCCTCTTCCTCTGAAAATGAAAAATCCATCCGGCTGCTCCTCCACTTAATTAAGAGTCTCAAAATAGTCTTCATACTCTGTCATTCCGGCAGTGTGTTGAGCCGGAATCCAGGTCTTGCTTCTGACATCTCTGGATGCCGGATTAAGAACCTCCGGCATGACGGCAAAGAACATGACCGTGAGAGACTGTTGATAATTTAACTGTCCATAATGAAAAGCCTGCTTCACAACAACTTTCCTTCCGCCAGACGCAATTTTATCCGGTCAGCATCGGGCTAGGAAGTTGCAGAAATCCTGCTATACTTTGACTGTTAACACTATATCACGGAAAAAGATATGTTTTTAGGGGAGGGTTGTGGCTGAGGAAGTCGTTATAGCAGGCGGTGTCAGGACAGCCATAGGAAGGTTCGGCAGAGCATTTAAGGATATGCCGGCGCCGCGACTGGGGGCGGCCGTCATACGGGAGGCTCTCAGGAGGGCAGGAATAAGTCCCAGGGACGTTGGCGAGGTAATTATGGGCAACGTCATCTCTGCCGGACTCGGCCAGAATCCGGCCAGACAGGCGGCGATATACGCAGGGCTTCCTGTTGAGATAGGTTCTTTTACAGTCAACAAGGTCTGCGGGTCCGGACTGAAATCTGTTATGCTTGCGGCCCAGGCTGTGAAAGCCGGAGATGCCGAAGTTATCGTTGCAGGAGGCATGGAGAATATGAGCGCATCTCCCTATCTGCTGGGTGGTCTGAGATGGGGCGCCAGGCTTGGTCATTCCACTGCTATCGATGCTATGATCAGCGACGGTCTGTGGGACGCCTATAATGATTTTCATATTGCGATGACAGGCGAGAGAGTCGCTGCGAAGTATGGGATAACCAGAAAAGAGGCTGATGAATACAGTGTTCTGAGCAATCAAAGGGCGTTTGCGGCTTTGGAGGAGGGAAGGTTTCAGGAGGAGATCCTGCCTGTGGAGATCGGTGGCAGCACTATAGATAAGGATGAATGTGTAAGAGGTGATACGACACTCGAAAAACTTGCCTCACTCAGGCCGTTTTTCAAAGAGGATGGAATACTCACAGCGGGAAATTGTTCTAAGTTGAGCGACGGCGCGGCCGCGCTCGTCGTGGCATCAGCAAAAAAGGCGCGGGAGCTTGGCATTGCACCTCTGGCCAGGGTGGTCGGGTATGCCGTAGGTGGAACAAGGCCCGAGGATGTGATGGAGGCGCCTATACCTACAGTGAGGAAATTGCTTAATGAGACCGGCTTTTCCATTTCGGACATTGATCTGGTCGAATACAATGAGGCCTATTCTACGGCTTCGGTTGTTGTGAAAAGGGAGCTCGATATCCCGCCTGAAAAGATGAATGTAAATGGAGGCGCTGTTGCGATGGGACATCCCATAGGATGCAGCGGCGCCAGGATACTGGTCACCCTGCTTTACGCGCTGAAACAAAGGGGCCTTAAAACAGGCCTTGCTACTCTCTGCCTCGGCGGCGGAAACGCACTTGCTATGATTGTTCAGCGATGAGCATGTTTTTCACAAGGGAACAGAGGAATATTATTGATGCGTATTATCCTGAGGCGCAGGAATACCAGTCGCTTCTTAACTCTGTTGGCAACTTCTGCGAAGCGGAGGTCTTGCCAGGCGCAAAGCGCATTGACCAGGAAGAGATATTTCCTTCTGATAACCTCGCAAAAGTAGCAAAACGCGGGCTGTTTGCTCTGCCTTTCCCCGAAGAATACAGCGGCGGAGGAAAGCCTTTTCCTGTCTATATCGCGGCGCTGGAAATGCTTGCGAAGGCATGCGCAAATACAGCTTTGCATGTATCCATCCAGGGGATGATCTGTGAGGGCATAAGACTTTTCGGAGATGAAAGACTGAAGATGAGGTTTTTAAAAGAGAGAGGACTTGTCGAGGGAAAAAGTCTCATAGCCTTCGCTCTGACTGAACCGTGCTGCGGCTCTGATGCGAAGGCAATCCAGAGCAGGGCAATCCTTAGAGGTGACAGATATATTATCAGTGGAAGCAAAATGATGATAACAAACCCTGGGGAATCCGATTTCGCCCTGGTGTTCGCGGGGACAGATAAGGGAATATCAGCGTTTGTAGTCTCTGCTGCTACACGCGGCTTCAAGGTGATGAAGACGATACCGAAACTTGGCTTCAGGGGGAACCAACTGGCCGCTATTCATCTTGAAGAATGCGAAGTCGCCAGGGAAGACCTGCTCGGGGAAGAGGGCAGGGGTCTGGAATACGCAAAACATATCCTGAATCTGGGACGAATAACTATCTCTGCGATCGGCACCGGCATTGCTCAGGCTGCTTTTGAAAAATCGCTTAATTACAGCAAAAAAAGAAAGGCATTCGGCGAAAGCATTTCACACTTTCAACTCGTGCAGGAAAAGTTGTCAGATATGGCCACGGCAATCAGCGCGGCAAGACTTCTGACCTTCCACGCCGCTTTCCTAAAAGATAAGGGAAGGGATATCGCGCTTGAGGCCTCTCAGGCGAAGCTCTTTTCTTCGGAGACGGCCATAAAGGTTTGCGACCAGGCGATACAGATACACGGCGGGTATGGTTATACCGATGCGTATGATGTTCACAGACACTGGCGGGACGCAAGGCTTTTGACGATCGGTGAGGGAACCTCTGAAATGTTAAAACTTCTTATAGCTCATCTGGCTCTGAAAGAAATGCAGGAGACTGACGAAAGACGGGTGATGTAGTCTTATGGAAATAAAAAAAATAGCTGTTATAGGGGCAGGGATCATGGGCGGGGGCATAGCCCAGACAGCGGCTCAGAGCGGTTTTGATGTTCTGCTGACGGATGCTACAGGGGAATTTGCGGCGAAGGGATTTTCAAGAATAAAGGAGCGGCTTGAAAGACGCGCTGAAGAAGGCAAAATCAGCCAGCAAGAGAAAGAGCGGACGCTTTCCCGCATAGCTATATCAGCCGGGCTGGAAGAGTGCCGAAGCGCCGATCTTATTGTCGAGGCAATAATAGAGAAAGAGGACATAAAGGAGGCCATATTCCAAAAACTGGACGGATTCTGTCCGCCGGAGAAGATTTTCGCAACCAATACATCAACTATCTCCATTTCAAGACTTGCAAGCGCAACAAGGAGGCCCGAACGCTTTATCGGCATGCATTTTATGAACCCTGCATATATCATGCGTCTTGTAGAGGTGATCAGAGGGCGGGCTACTTCAGAAGCAACGGTTGACATCATAAGGTCCGTTTCAATAAAAATGGGTAAGACGCCGGTTATTGTCCGGGACTCACCGGGCTTCGTTTCAAACAGGGTGCTTATGCCGATGATAAACGAAGCTGTATATTGCTTGCAGGAAGGGATATCCACAAAGGAGGACATCGATACAGTAATGAAACTTGGGGCCAACCATCCGATGGGCCCCCTGGAACTTGCGGACTTCATAGGGCTCGATACCTGCCTTGAAATACTTGCCATCCTCGAAGAGGAACTGGGAGAAAAGTTCATGCCTTGTCCGCTTCTGGGAAAGATGGTTGCCTCAGGGAGACTGGGCAGAAAGTCCGGCGAAGGATTTTATGCATATGAATAGTTTTCTGAAAATAGACAGGAAGGCAGGGGTCGGCAGGATTACGCTTTCAAATCCTGATGCGATGAATGTGGTTGGCACGGGGGCGCTAAAAGCCCTCCGGGAGGCGCTTCGGGATATACAGATGGACAGCAGGGTAAGGGCTGTGATAATAACAGGTGAGAAACATTTTTGCGCGGGCGCCGACATAAAGGAGATGAAGACTAAGAAACCTGAAGAGGCAGAAGCATTCGCGCGGCTCGGACATGAAATATGCGATTTGATCGAGAAGATGGGGAAGCCGGTGATTGCAGCGGTTTGCGGCTATGCGCTTGGCGGCGGATGTGAGATAGCGCTGGCCTCTGATATAAGGCTTGCCTCGCAGGATGCGAAGTTCGGGCAGCCGGAAGTCAATCTCGGTCTTATTCCGGGATTCGGCGGCACGCAGCGACTGACCAGGTTGCTGGGCATCGGCAGGTCTAAGGAACTGATAATGACAGGCCGCATAATCACCGCGGCTGAGGCGCATTCCATGGGGTTAGTCAACGATCTGGTGAAAAATGAAGAACTTCTTGACAGGGTCTATGAAATTGCGGGAGTGCTTGCGCAGAAAAGTCCAATTGCTGTGGCTGAGGCAAAAAAGTTGATAAATGAAACCCAGGATATGGAGATGGGCTTTGAAAACGAAATAGCCTCTTTTTCAAAATGTTTTGAAACTGAAGATCATAAAGAGGGCATAAGGGCATTCCTTGAAAAAAGGCGGCCCGAGTTCAAAAACAGATAAAAATAAATAAAGTCGAGAGCCGGCATAATTACTTTTTGTCTTTCTTGGATATATACCATATTGCGGCTGCGCCGGCCAGGGTCGCGGCGCCGGCACCGAGGCCTATCTGCCATAACTTCTTCTTCTCATTTGCTTTTTTCTCAAGCGCCCGTCCATATCTTTCGGCAATAAGCTCGCAGTGCTTTACATCCTTTTCGGAAAAGCCGAATATGGAGATGAGGAGGTCCAACCTTTCATCTATGATAGCCTGAAGGAGAGACCAATATCGGACCTTATGCATCGAAGACCTGTGAGATCGCAATTCTTTTTCCGAGGTAATCGTCTTAATAAATCTTTTAAGCAGAGTACTGTCAGCGCCTGCATAGATCGGGAGATTTGGGTCGTCTATTTTCTGAAGGACAGGCCACTGGCACTCTGCCTCCAACTTAAAAAGTGCGGGCCACGATCTTTTGCCGATGTAGCGCAAGACAACCGATTTTTTCACCGAAGAATAAAAGTTTTTAAGCTCCTCTTCTGTGAAGCCTGCGTCTTTAAAGATGTTTAACAGTTCTTTCAGTCGAATCATTTCCGTTTCTGCGCCTTTCCGGTTATTAATATCAGGCGTTAATTGTATCATTTCTTGCTTCCGGACGGTATTCCGAGAAATGCCAAGGCAAACACCTCACATATATTATAGCGTATGGCAGACGTGTGTTAGAATATGCGTGATTATTTCAGAGCTCAGGTCCTGCGCACGGAAGCATAATGCTCCGGCCCGGATTATTTGCGGAGACAAAAAATGTATCTTACGTCATTTATACACCGGAAAGTTCTCTTCGATATTGCCGAAAGGTGGTTTTGCAGCCGCCCGGAACCCGGTGATGTGCGCAGGCTTACCGAAATTCTCATCTGCGACGGTTTCGTCATTGGTGAGACTCTTGAAACACTGGCAGGACGCCTGATTGAGATTACTCATCGGAAACCCTTCCATAGGAAAACTATAAGACTGAAAGGGGAGCTTCGGGACCTTCTCTGTCTGAATTACAATGGCGCAAACCCGAGGGTGTCCGAACTTTGCAGGAGGTACAGGGAAAACCCTGATTACTATTATCGAGAAGCCCCCATTAGCGGCGTGATGTGCCTCGACCAGCAAGATCGTCTCTTGGGACTATACAGGACAAAGCGCCCTAAAAGGATCGCTGAAAAAGCGAATCGTAGAATTGCCGACTGGATCTTTGATAATGTTCTCGGGCGCGCCCGGCAGTTGGCTGTGGAGCGGGCGAAACTGTCCGGAGTGCCGCTTGAAAGATTTGTGACACCGGAAGGAGAAATGGTGAGGGAATTCATTCAGGCTGAGGAACTCATATCCAGGAGTTTCAGAGACGGCAGCATTCGTTTTGACAGGAACGCTTTAACGATACAGGATGTTGGCGCAATAAAGATTGTGGCAGAAAGAGCAGAGCTTGAGGCGCTTCAAAAGGCCCTTGCGGGCATGGATATCACCATCACTGAAAGGGAGGACTTTAGAGGCAATTACCAGGCCACGAACCTGGTTCTTGAGGTGCCTTGGGATTCCGACTCTGTTTGCAAAAAATATAGGGAGAAAAAGGGTTGGGAAAAATATCTTGACCGGGGGATTCCGGAGGCGGACCTCAAAAGAGGATTAGAGCCCTTTCTGAGCGATGCGGAGCCGAGAATTAGCGTGGAGTTGATACTGTCGACTTTCCCTGACATGGTTGAATCGGAACTGGGTAACAGTATTCACGAGGAGAGAATAATCGCGCAAAGGGACAACAAACGTTACAAGGGCTATATTCCGCTTAACGTCGAGCTCCTTGCAGAGGCGCTTTTTGTTGTGGGCCTCAGCCCCAGGATCGATGTCGACCAGGTTCCGATTAAACTGTGGGGAAGGTACCTGCCTGAGACGATGGGTTCATACGTACGTAAACTTTATGATCTGAAGGAACATGATCTTTTCCATTAGCTAAAATCTTCTCTTTTTCAAAAAAAATACGAAATCTTTAAAAAAAATCTGTGCAAAAATGGAAAAATGATCTACAATAGGTAGAGAATCAACCAATGGAGAATATTTTTGGAAAAGAAAACATGTCTTGATTGCTTTAATCTCATCCGCATACAAAACAATAAAGTTAAGTGTATATCTCCGGTCGGTAAGTTAAAGAAGGAATTGCCTTCAAATACTCTGCCAAGATCGTTCGAGGTTCTCGCCGAGCACTGTCCCGGTTATAGCGCAGAGGATGAGGATTCTCTTTCTCCCTCGCCTGCTTAACTTCCTTCAGAGTGCCGAAACTCTGATCATCTTTTTTGTATTACCCCTCAGCTCAAGCGAATAGTTTTGCGCCTTGTCGCTACTCGGTTGAGGTGATGTGAACGAAAAAGCTGGCCGCTAAAGCATGTCACTTGGGTCTGAAGTTTGTTGTTCAGTGAGAATGAGTTAGAACCGAGCGGAAGAAGAGGGCAAAGCCGTTTTCAAACACTGCATTATTGCCCCAAATAAACTTCGCCAACACTATACTCTATGTCTGCCTCCGTGACCGCAGGCTGACTGCTTCTTAAGACATGGTTGATGAC
>JBAIXS010000019.1:0-1578 GCA_037916395.1 Candidatus Sulfobium mesophilum | reverse complement strand
AGTTTGTACTGGCCGCAAGGGCCATCGGCGCAAGCGACCTGAGGATAATCTTCGGACATGTGATGATCAACAGCATGGCCCCCGTACTTGTCTCTGCCGTGCTGGGCGTTGCCGGCGCGGTGCTTGTTGAGTCGGCCCTGAGTTTTCTGGGCATAGGGGTGCAGCCTCCGACCCCCAGTTGGGGCAATATTCTAAGTTTGGGCAAAGACTATATTGAGCTTGCCTGGTGGCTTTCGGTCTTCCCGGGACTTGCGATATTGATTACGGTCCTAGGCTACAATCTTCTCGGCGAAGGCATACGGGACTCGATCGACCCAAGGCTTTGGGAGTCAGAGAGGAAATAGCGCTTTATTATTGCAGTATCGGACAGTCCCTTCGCTCATTCTCGTCCCGAAAGCTTTCGGGGCTCCGAGGCATTTTCTCGCCTCGCCTTCGGCGGAAAATACGAGAAAATGAAGCCGCTCAAAGACAGTCCAATACTGCATTTTTTTGAGTTGTTGGTGTCAGTAATTTCTGAAAGATTAACCCGAGAATAAATTTAAACAAAAAAAATGCAGGGACATGCAGAAGAAAACTTTATCTGTTCTCCCTGGCGAATCCGCCGGAGCGCGGCCGCCACCTTTGTAAGAGTATTGATATCCCTAGAGGCATGTTGTTCAAGTAAAGAGGCCTGATAACTGAAACAGGCTACATTATAAAGTTTCGTTCTTCAGGGTTTTGTGTGGGTTTGTCATTCCGGTAATGTGTTGAGCCGGAATCCAGCGACGTTGTTTTAAAATACGTTATGTCGAGGAAGGGTTACGTATATATTCTTGCAAGTCGCAGAAATGGGACATTGTATGTTGGCGTAACGTCCGATTTGGCAAAACGCATTGAAGAACATAGGCAAAAACTGGTTGATGGGTTCACAAAGGAATATGAAGTTACCAATCTCGTTTATTTTGAGACTTTTGATGATATAGAAGATGCCATTGTTCGTGAGAAACGAATAAAGGGATGGAAGCGCAAATGGAAGACAGACTTAATCCAATCCGTAAATCCGTATTGGCGTGACCTGTATGAAGATATCCTGTAAAAAAAGAGTCGCTGGATTCCGGGTCAAGCCCGGAATGACGGACAAAAGAATAGGTGACCCAATAATTGCCACAGGATTCCCGGATGAACCTGAAGTTTTTTGGTGCCTGTACCTGCTATTTAGCATAGAGGCGTGAATCGTGTATCATGGTAATTGATGAAACACGAGCTGCTGAAAGAAGCTGCCGACGCCACAGCCGACCCTGAGCGGGCGCTGAATAATCTTTCGTCATTTATTGCCGACAACCCTTCAAGAGAGGATGAGCTTGCGGCCGATATAAGATCAGTTGCCCTGCTGTTTAGCACCAGTCAATTTCTTGCCAATTACTGCGTCTCAAACCCGGACGTGTTGTTCGATGTCCTCAAGGACCTCGACTTGCCCCGGGACAAAGAGGCGCTTTCATCAGCTTTGATAGAGCTATCGGGGGAAAAGGAGACGGCAGTGACTCACTCCCGCACTCTTGATTCGCACATGGCAGCAGTCCGTCAGTTCAAGACGAGGGA
>JBAIXS010000018.1:0-2891 GCA_037916395.1 Candidatus Sulfobium mesophilum | reverse complement strand
TTCTCCCTGGAAATAGGCAGTGTAGGGGAGCATGCAGTTAAGGAACTTTTCAGAAGGGCCGAAGAAAGAAGGATAATTAATATATCCCGGCAGCCGCTGTTTATTTCTTCCTGAGCAACTCCCCCGTGATTTAGGCAGTACCGAGTCATTCCGCGTGGACCTGATTTCATGTATAATCTCTCTAAAAAAGGATGCGGTGATGCCTGATATATCAGAGGACAAAAAACTTTCCAAGATCAAAAATCGGCGGGTCCATTTTGCAAACGAGCGGACTTTTCTTGCCTGGATAAGGACCAGCATAGGGATAATGGCCTTTGGATTCGTTGTTGAAAAATTCGGTCTCTTTGTGAGACAGGTTTCCTATTTCCTGGGCAAATCAGGACATCTTCCGGCCGGAGAAGCCGCACCTTCCATGCCCCCGGGCTATTCTGGCATATTGGGGATATTTCTCGTCGGACTTGGCGCACTCATGGCTCTGCTTGCATTTATACGTTATAAAAAAGTCGAAAAACAGATAGATGAAGACAGCTACCGTTCATCGGCGATACTGGATGCACTTCTGACTATTTCGTTATTGGGGGTTGCGACATTTCTTATAATATATCTGATCCATAGTTTTTAGATGGCAATTCCCTGTGGTTTTGTCGCGGGTTCCATTCCCGTCATTCCGGATGGGAGAGGTGAAGGATCCCCGTCGCGCGTTGCTTGCGGGAATGAAAATGAAAGGAGAACATAAGTTGCTGATACTCTGCGGTCTATCGCACAGGAGCGTTAATTCCTTTCTTGGTCCATCTAGACCTCTGACTGTTTTCAACTCTCTCTAAAAGCAAAAACCCCCATCTTTTCGTTATAATAGAACACTACTTCTTCCCAGAGGGAATCTTATGAAATTTTTCATAGATACGGCAAACGTTGAGGAGATAAGAAAAGCCAATGAGCTTGGCGTAATCGATGGTGTCACCACGAACCCTTCTCTTATGGCAAAAGAGGGCAAAGACCCTGTAAAAGTCCTGAAGGCTATCTGCAGCATCGTAAAGGGCCCGGTCAGCGCCGAGGTTGTAGGGACTGCGGCAGCTATCATGATAAAAGAGGCCAAAGACCTTGCCGGCATTCATAAGAACATCGTCGTAAAGATCCCGATGATTGAGGAAGGGCTTAAGGCGGTAAAAAAGCTGGCAGGTCTTGGTATAAAAACAAACGTCACTCTGGTCTTCTCTCCGACGCAGGCCCTTCTGGCAGCCAAGGCAGGGGCCTCTTTCGTGAGCCCGTTTGTCGGCAGACTGGACGACATAAGCCATGACGGTATGGCGCTTGTCAATGATATTATGGATATTTATTCAAATTATATGTTTGAAACCGAGGTAATCGTAGCAAGTATCCGAAATCCTCTTCATGTAGTTGCCGCAGCAAAGATGGGTGCCGATATAGCGACGATTCCCTATTCAGTAATAACCCAATTGATTAAACACCCCCTGACCGATACCGGGCTTGAGAAATTCCTTAAGGACTGGGAGAAAGTACCAAAGAGGAAATAGAAGGGAATGGATAGTCCGCGCCCTTTTTTGAAGGATTATCAAAGCGAGGAAAAAGATGCCTATATATGAGTATATATGTAACAAGTGCGGCGAGGAATTCGAAAAACTTGTCTTTGGGAATAAACAAGTCGACTGCCCGGGATGCTCATCCCAGGATGTAAAGAAGAAGATGTCGACCTTCGGCATGAGCGGGGTGGATAAGCCCTTTGCCGGATCGTCATCCGGCTGTACGACTTGCAGCAAAGGAACGTGCAGTTCCTGCCACTAAAAACGAGGTTGCTGCTGCTCAGGAAAAATAAACGGGTTTGTTCTTAAAACTCCGGAAAGTTTAAGGGGTTTGCCTTCCATGACAAAGACCGTCATCCCACGGTCCTCGGTACTCCTGCCCGCCGCAGTCCACTTGCTTTTCCACGACACATTCAACATTACCTTGGTCTGCTCTATGTCCACCCACCTGGGAGTAAACGAAAGCTCAAGGCTTTCGTAAGCCTTTTTATTTGCGGTTATTATCTTATAGCCGTCCTCCGTGGTATTTTTCCGGATCGCGTCACGGTCGTTATTTATGAATGCGTCCCTGATGATCTCCGAGAGAGCGAAGGCCTCTTCGGCCGTCTTTGACTCCTGAGACTGAATTTTGACCTCTTTTTTCCCGCAGGCAAAAAGAAACGTGACGGTCAGTAACCCCATTAAAACAAGAACTGTTTTTCTCATACCTTCCCTTTCGTGTCGTAGCAAAGCCTCGATAATGATAAAACGGCACGGCCCATTTTTGCAACGCAAGTATTTCGGTTGTCCCGGTCATTTTTTTTCGCTCGATTTCGGGCTACGATAAAGGTACATTATATATATGTGAGGAGGATTTTACTCCTCTACCTTTGTTCTCCATTTGTCTGGTATATTGAATCGATGCAACCTAAAATAACAGTCCATCTTCGTCGTAAAGCTAACGGAGAAGTAATCGCCGACGTCCTGAATGGAAAAGGCGAAGTCATAGCATTTAAGCGTCTCGGCACGATGGCCGAAGACGAATACGAAAATGGCATGAAGCAGATTAAAGAGGAATTTCCCGGCGCAGCTGTTTGGCTGCTGGTTGATGTTGATGAAGATTAATGCCAAGTCACAATCTCTGTTTGTCTAGTCGAATTTTCAACGTAGTCTATATAGACAACTGACGACCCTAAAGAAAACATTTCTAAATTGTCGTGATACAGGTCAAATAAACTATTGCTCTGTCCCGCAATTTAATGCTAATCTTCTGACGGGGATTATTAGCCATATTCAAAGTAGTCCAGTGTCGCATCTAATCCTTATTGGAGGGAAGGGTCTATGCTTTCAAAGGTATTATGCGCAAGCGTC
>JBAIXS010000017.1:0-1873 GCA_037916395.1 Candidatus Sulfobium mesophilum | reverse complement strand
GACGCAAAGAAGATAACAGGCAAGACGGCCTCTGTCTGCTTCGCATGCCATAAAGGCATGGGGCTTGGCGACAAGACCGCTATCCTCTGCGGACTGGACGCCAACTACAAAAAGAAATAGAAAATCTCCCCTTCTTTCTATGCGGCCTTCGGGCCGCATAGAAAGAACATCTTTATATCCTATATAATAACTGACCATGGCTGACTCCTTTACCCTTTTTTCTTTCGCAACAAGGAATCTTAGAAGAAAACCCTTAAGGACGACAGTTCTCATACTCTCTATAGGCCTGCTGGTGTCGGCCCTCGTTTTTGTTCTTTCCTTTGTAAGACGCGTTGATTCGGTCATTAAGGTGGCCTCTGACCGGCTCGGCGCCGACATACTGATCGTGCCTTCGGGCTCAAGGGGAGCTGCAGAGGACGTCCTGCTTGAAAACAGGGTGAAGTCATTCTATATGGACAGATCCGTGCTTGATAAGATCCGGAAGGTGAAAGACATCGAAGACCTCACGACACAGACTTATCTGGTGAGCATCGGAGGGGAGTGTTGCGACGTTGCCGAAACTATCGTTGTGGCTTTCAACCAGGATTCGGATTTTATCATTAAGCCCTGGCTTAGCAGGAGCCTCGGCAGGAGACTCAAGAAGGGAGAGGCGATTGTAGGAAACGAATCAGCAATGAACATCAGTGTGGGACTTACGGACGTCGACAGCCACCTCTTCGGAAACTTGTTCAAGATGGTAGGCGTACTCGAAAAGACCGGTACAGGGCTCGACACGGCTATCTTCATCGATGAGTCCAATAGGGACGATATCCTGAGGAAGGGCAAGGCAAAGGTCAAACCCGGAGATATATCAATAATATTCGCAAAGGTCAGAAGTGGCGCTGACCCTACCAAGGTTGCCGGCGACATTACGGATTCGGTAATGGAGGTCAACGCCGTGGCCAGGAAGGACATTGGCAGAGGCATTCTAAACACCTTAAGGGACCTGAACCGGGTGTTTTTTGTGACGGTGGCGATGGCCTCTTTACTGTCGATATTCCTGGTTTGGGCTGTTTTTTCGGCTATAGCGAACGAGCGGGCCTGGGAGGTAGGCATTATGCGGGCGATAGGCGCGCGAGAATCACATGTCAGCAGACTTTTTCTTGTGGAAGTTCTCTTTATAGGCGGCATAGGCAGTATCATAGGTATTACAGCAGGGACAACCATCTCGTTTTTCCTGGCGAAGCATTTCATGCTCCTTAAGAACGTCTCTGCCGACCTTGGGGTTATGGAACGCGTCGTAATTGCGCTATGCAGTCTTGCCGCAGGGACCGGCATCTGCGTCATAGGCGCTCTATCTCCCATCAGGCGGCTGAAAAAAATGGAGCCGCTTCTGGCGATTCGCAAGGAATAACATGGTACAGATTGAACTGGTGGATATCTGCAAATTGTTCAGTGTCGGAGATATGACCATCCGCGCGGTCGACAGCGTTTCCCTGCAAATAGAAAAGGGTGACTTCGTCTCGATAGTCGGTCATTCGGGGTCCGGGAAGACGACGCTTCTTTCAATAATCGGAGGGATAATAAGGCCTTCATCAGGCAGGATGCTTTTTGACGGGGCTGACATCTCTACCTTCAATGACGACGAGTTGTCCGCATACAGAAACAGGAAGATAGGTTTCATGTTTCAGTTTGCGAGTCTTTTACCTATTCTGACTGCGAAGGAAAATTTACTTCTGCCGGGCCTGTTTGGGCCGGGGGGAAGGACAGCCGACGGCAAGAGGGCTGAGGAGTATCTCTCCATGGTAGGCCTTAGCGACAAGATAGGCTCATATCCCTCCCAGCTTTCCGGCGGCCAGCAGAGGCGTGTCGCTATCGCGAGGGCGCTGATGAA
>JBAIXS010000016.1:0-6586 GCA_037916395.1 Candidatus Sulfobium mesophilum | reverse complement strand
CGATATCCCTTCCGATGTCGTTATGCCCCGGCCTTTCGAAGGCGCCTGAGAGCTGAAGACCCTCGTACTCACCGATGAGAGCTACTAGTCTGCTGCCCATTTTGCCGGCGGCGCCGGCCACTGCTATTTTAATCATGTCGTGCCTCCGTCTGAGAAAAATTAATAAAACTTTAACAAAAAAGCTCGCTAAATGTCACCAAACGGGTATCACAGGGTATTGCGTTTTGACCCTGACGCACTTTCGATTGCCGCTAATTATCTGCACTTCAAAGAGGCAGATGCAAAATGGGACGTGCTTCCTCCTACTGTAATTAGCAACAGTTTTGATTCCCGATAGCTTTGGAATTTATCTTCTACATCGCAGACATGGGAAGCCGAAACTATAGACCAAAGCAGTGAAGGCTGCGAAGGGTACGTTGACGGTGAGGCGCCTGGCGAACCATGCGAGCAGTAAGGCGGTTAAAAAAGTTGCTATCAGCGTGACCAAACGAGCTGCTATCAGCAAAAGCGCCAGTGGTATTGCCACCCGCACAATTTCAAGATGGTTTAAATTGTATCAAACAACAGGCAGCTGCTCTGTCTGCATTACGTAGGCTTTAACTCCCTGCGGGGCAGACAAAAATAGAAAGTCGCACCCCTGTCCGGCGCGCCCTCTGCCCAAACTCTCCCGCCGTGTTTTTCAATGATGCGCTTGATCATGAAAAGACCAATGCCCGTTCCCTCGAATTGCTGGGAAACGTGTATTCTTTGGAAAAGGCCAAAGAGCTTGTCCCTGAATTTCTCATCTAAGCCGATTCCGTTGTCCCGGACATAATAAACGTTTTCCTTTCCGTCCTCGAACCCCCCGACCTCTATGGCCGGGTCTTCCTGCGTCCTTGTAAACTTGATAGCATTGGAAAGGAAATTAACAAGGACCTGTCGTATCATCGGCATGTCACCCTGTGCCCGCGGAAGGTCTTTGATTTCAAGCCTGATCCTGCGTTCTCCCACGGTGTATCTCAGTTCCTTGAACACCTCGCCCACCAGTGTTTTCATGTCTATCTCCGAGCAACTAATCTCCCGGCTGCTGACCCTGGAAAACGAAAGGAGGTCGTCTATGAGCTGCGACATTTTCTTTGCGCTGCCGGCGATCCTGTTCAGCAAATCTCTGCCTTTCTCATCTAGGGCATCGGAATAATCCTCCTGCAGGATGCGCGAGAACCCCGAGACAGCGATCAGCGGAGACCTGAGATCATGGGACGCGGCGTATGTAAAGCTCTCCATGTCCTTGTATGAGTGCTGGAGTCTGGTGATGAGCCGATCACGTTCCTCGATCTGGCGTCTTATCGTGGAAAGCAGAAGTACGAAGATCATGAAGAAGCAGAGGTGCATGAACGTATTCCAGAACTCGATTCTGGCATTGACATAAAATGCTGGCAGGTTCGATATGACTATCGTTGCTGCGCAGATAAAGGCCATCATAACGCCAGCATTCTTATTGAGGAACCATGTTAGGAAGAAGATGGGCAGAAGATAAAAAGCGCCAACACCGATTAGCTGGCCCGTGAGGTAGTCGATATATCCCACGAGGCAGTTCAGTGCGAAGCCAAGGAGAAAAATAAAGGCTCCAGATTGCTTCCGGAGGTAGGATTCTATGTTCATAAGATCACCCTTGACAGTGAAACATCTGTCCGCATTCGCGGGCACCTCCATCGACTCTTAGTGTATCACATCCTGGTAACGGCAACCCGGCGTGCCGGTTGAAGGAGTGTGTCCTTCTATGACTCAAATCGGCCCACTTCGGCGAACGGCAGAGCAGAGTACAAGCGTCCAGTTTTTCAAATAGTTTTACCCCTGATAAATTTATTTTCACATATTTGTTCTCGTCTAACCTAAATGCCTGGAGACGGAGAATACGCTGGGGAAATACTACACTTTCTCTCTTTTCTCTCATTATTCCCAAAATCTGGAGCACCACCGTAAAAATACAAGCCCGATATGAAGAAACTATGAAGATAAGGTTAAGACTTTTTATGATATACTGACTCCCCCAACATTGAGCTACCCTCGTCGATTAATCCTATTAAGCGAGGTGCAAGGTTTCTTTAAAAATCATCAATAGTGGTCGCGTCTTGAAACTGCGGACTCGCCGGTGCATTTTTCAATCCAGCCCGCAAGCTCGGATGTAGGGCTTCCATGTGAAAGTTAAAGTCTGTAATTCTGTGGAAAGGCTGTCAGCGCAACTAGTGATTTATTGCCCGTGATATAACTGAAGGAGAAGTCATTCGTCTGGCTCTTTATTCTCCTCGTCTTCCTCCTCTTCCTTCTTGCCGGGGATTTTGTAATCCTCAGACGCCCATGCCCCGAGATCAATAAGTTTGCATCTTTCCGAGCAAAAGGGCCTGTAACGGTTTTCTTCCCAGGTGGTCGGCTCTTTACATATCGGACATCTTATTCTCACTGCGACTGCCTCTCGTTCGCAATATCATTTTGAATTCTGTCGTCCTCTTTTTTCAACAGTTTTTTAATCAGAAGGCCTGAGACGGCTCCGTTTGCCACTCCGGTGAGGGTCCCCAGGAGGACAATTACCGGGGTGATAATATACATCGCTTCTATCCGCTGTATGAAGAGGATGTATGCCAGAACCAATTGGGCCATATTATGGAAAAAAGCGCCGACCAGACTCAGGCCTATCGGCCCGAACAGACCCCTAGACATCCGATAGGTCAATCCCATGGCGGCCGTGCTTGTGAGACCGCCGCCGAAACTCATTACGAATGACGGGCCGAGAAATGTTCCCGTAAAGAGAGAGGCCAATATTACCCTTATCATGGTTACCATCATTGCGGTGCGAAAGCCGAAAAGCACCAAGGCGACAAGTGTAACGATGTTGGCAAGCCCCAGCCGAAGCCATGGGATGGGAGTAGGAACAAGGTTTTCGATGCCATGAAGAGCAAGGGCGTACGCAGAGAGGACTGCGATCCGGTATTTATCCTGTAATTGCATCAACCTCCTTCGAGGAATTGGCAGACCTTCCTCCGACAGATACAACGATACGGTTCGGCAGGCATACGATTACCCCCTTTGAGATCCAGCCCTGTTTTTCACAGAGTCTGTTGGGACAATGGGCCTCTTTGACGCGTGCCTTTTTATTTTTTATCTCAATTACAGTATCTCCGCATGGGCCCGGGACAGCAAATATTCTGTCTTCATCCAACGCAAATGCATAGGCTTTTTTCCCGTTTATCTCAACGACTACCTCTCCCCCTTGCGGCATAGCAGCCCTGGAGATGAATATGCCCGCCAGCGACGCTGTTATCATGAACAGAAAGAGAAGTTTGTCTGCGACAGTGGTGTTCCTAATGACTGTCTTCAAAAGTCACCATTCCTTTAATTCCCGGTGTTGTATGAATGCCTCCGTCCTTGTCGATGATTACCGCGTCGACTCCTGCCTCTCTGACCAGTTCCATGCCTTTTTCAGGTCCTGAGACGAATACAGCAGTGGAAAAGCCGTCGGCAAAAACGCCGCTGTCGCTTATGACGGTCACGCTTCTGCATTGGCCGGCAGGATAGCCGGTTTTCGGGTCGAGTATGTGATGGAACCTCCTGCCGTTTTCTATAAAATATCTTTCGTAATCACCCGAGGTAGATATCGCCTTATTGGTGAGACGGGCTTTCGCAATCAGTTCGTCGGCCTCACTCTTTTGACGGGGGTTTTTGATCCCGATGTTCCAAAGGGTCCCGTCGGGCTTCAGGCCGAACGCCCTGATGTCACCCGCCGCTGCCACGATTCCGGCGGCTATTTTATCCTGCCTCAGACCCGCCAGCGCAAGGTCGGCTGCATATCCCTTGGCAATGCCTCCAAGATCGAGCATCATGCCTTTTCTTTTGAGAAACACAGTCGACTTATCATGGTCAATGATTATATCCCTGAAATTTACCAACGGAAGGTTTTTCTTAATTGCTGCGTCCTCCGGCCTGATTTTTTTGTAGAAGTCCCACATCCTTATTTCCGGTCCGATTGTCGGATCAAATGCGCCGCCGGATTTTTCGGATATAAAGATAGCCCTTTCTATCACCCCCATTGTTTCGGCGGAGACCCTGACAGGGGTAATACCCGCGTTTTTGTTAATCGCGGAGAGCTCACTTTTGTCAGAAAAAAAATTAATCCTGTCGCCAAACTGTCTGATAACCGAAAAGGCCTTTTCGATAGCCTTGTCTGCCTCTTCAGCCGACCCCGCTACAACGGTGATCGACACAACAGTATCCATCAAAGGTTTTGTTTTTTTATAGATTGAGGGCTTTGCCTTGCCGCAGGAAAAGAAAAGGATAAGGAACAAAACGTAAAGAAGTGCCTGTATTCTTGTTTTCACGCCGCTGAACCTGCCAGTCTGCCCCGGGCGAGTTTTTCTTTCAGAAATCTGCCCGTATAGGACGCATCGTTATCGGCTATCTCATCCGGAGTTCCCTCTGCCACTATATTCCCGCCGGCTTCTCCGCCTTCCGGCCCCAGATCTATAATATAGTCGGCCGATTTTATGATATCCAGGTTGTGTTCAATGACGACTACGGTGTTGCCCTGGTCCACCAGCAAATTCAGCACGTCGAGCAGCTTTTGGATATCTACGAAATGAAGGCCTGTTGTGGGTTCATCAAATATATATAATGTTTTTCCGGTGGCTTTCCTGCCCAGTTCCCTCGAAAGTCTTATTCGCTGGGCTTCTCCGCCGGACAGGGTTGTTGCGGACTGGCCGAGCCGGAGATAGCCGAGACCTATCTCGTCAAGGAGCTCCAGCCGTCGCCTGATATTCGGGATGTTTTCGAAAAACATTAATGCCTCTGACACTGTCATATCCAGAACATCTGCTATGTTTTTTTCCTTATATCTGATTTCAAGCGTTTCGGCATTGTATCTGAGCCCCTTGCACTTGTCGCACTCCACATACACATCAGGCAGAAAATGCATCTCGACCTTGATCATGCCATTTCCCCGGCAGGATTCGCATCGCCCGCCTGCAACATTGAAGCTGAACCTTGAGGCCTTATAGCCCCTCACCTTTGATTCGGCCAGCATAGCGAAAAGATCACGTATAAATGAGAAAAATCCGGTGTATGTTGCAGGATTTGATCTCGGTGTCCTCCCAATGGGCGCCTGATCGACACTTATGACTCTGTCCACCATTTCCAGTCCGGCGATTTCCCTGTATTTCCCGGGAGGGCCCAAGTCCAGCCCCTTTGAAAACATTTTCTCCGCTGCACGGTAAAGGATATCGAAGATCAGGGTGCTTTTGCCTGAACCGGACACGCCGGTTACACAAGTAAAAAGCTTCAAGGGGATATTAACATCAAGGTGCTTTAAATTATGCTCAGACGCGTCCTTTATTTTTATGAAGTCGACGGGTCTTCTTCTGCTCAGAGGAATTTCTATAGCCAATGAGCCGCTTAGATATTGGCCCGTCAGAGACCTTTTGTCCTTCTCTATCTGCTCCGGCGCGCCTGCTGAAACTATCCATCCTCCCCTCACACCGGCCCCCGGACCCATGTCTATGATATGGTCGGCCCACCTGATCGTTTCTTCATCGTGCTCAACTATTATTATTGTGTTGTCCGCGTTGCGTATCGAAGAGAGGCTTTCAAGGAGTTTTGAGCAGTCTCTCGGATGAAGGCCTATGCTGGGTTCATCGAGCACGTATAGAACGCCGGTCAGGGAGGAGCCCATCTGCGTGGCAAGTCTGATCCTCTGTGCCTCACCCCCCGAAAGGGTGAGCGACGGCCTGTCAAGAGTAAGATACCCGAGGCCGACTTTTTCAAGAAAGGAGAGCCTGTCCCTGACTTCCTTCAGTATGCGCGAGGCGATGATGTTTTCCCTTTCGGTCAAATTCAGTTTATCCAGAAAGGAGATTACGTCGCAGACTGCCATCCTGCTGAACTCGCCAATGTTAATTCCCATGAACTTTACGCTCAGCGCTTCACGCCTTAATCTGAATCCGTTGCAGGTGCGGCAAAAAATCCGCTCCTCCAGGTCGACGGCATCTTCGGACATGTCCCTGAACCCAAGGCCGTTACAGGCCGGACATGCGCCCGCTTTGCTGTTGAAAGAGAAAAATCTCGGAGTTATCTCAGGATAGCTTATGCCGCATCGCTGGCAGGCGGTAGTCCTGGAAAAGAGGATGTCCCTTTCTTCTTTAACCAGGTTAGTCACCACCGTGTCTGAATATTTAAACGCGGTGTCTAATGCCTCCTTAAGCTGCCTTTCGATGCCGTTTTTGATGATCAGCCTGTCGATAACTATTTCTATGGTATGGCGTTTTTTCTTCTCCAGGATGATTTCCTGCGTCAGGTCACACATAACATTGTCGATCCTGGCCCGGACGAACCCCTCATTCCTCATCTCCTGGAGCTCTTTCCTGTAATTACCCTTTCTGTCTTTCACAATAGGTGCCAGGACCTGGATCCTGGTACCCTCGGGCAGAGAAAGAATCGCCTGCATGACATCGCCCGATCCCTGTGTGGAAATCTCGGCACCGCAGTTATAGCAAAACGGCTTGCCGACCCTGGTATAGAGTACGCGCAGGTAATCATATATCTCCGTGATAGTGCCGAGTGT
>JBAIXS010000015.1:0-10793 GCA_037916395.1 Candidatus Sulfobium mesophilum | reverse complement strand
TAAGGGCGAACTGAAGCAGATGCTCGGGCTTGCAGTCGACGTTCGCCCCTGCGTCAAGGAGAATAAACGTATCCTTCAGTGTCGGCATGACAGTAGCTATGGCGGGCCTGACCACGCCTTTCGATGTGCCCAGGAGCAGAAGGGAAGTGGCCATCACAACTCCGGAGTGGCCGGCGCTCACAAACGCATCCGCCCTGCCGGCCTTCACCAGTTCTATGCCTACTCTGATAGATGAATCTTTTTTTTTCCGGATTGCTGAGGTGGGCGGCTCCTGCATGCCGATCACCTGAGACGCATGCTCGAGAGAGATACGCTCCGGATCGAACCGTCTGCTGCGGAGATCCTGCCTTATAAGCGGCTCATTGCCGATAAGGATTATATCGATATCGTCTCGCTCATTTACGGTTTCGACTGCCCCCTCTACATTGACCGAAGGGGCGTAGTCTCCACCCATGGCGTCAAGAGCCACTCTCATCTTTTATTTTTCGACGATCTCTAAAACCTTGTGGCCGTTATAGGTGCCGCAGCCGGCACACACACGGTGAGGCTGTTTCAATTCTTTGCATTCAGGACAGTGGTTGAGGTTGGGCGTCTGACCCTTCCAGTTCGCCCTGCGCTTGTCTCTTCTCGCCCTTGAATGTCTGTGCGTTGGATTAGCCAATTTGTGCTCCTTTCATTTTTCTAAGAGACTCTTAAGAACTTCGAGTCTCGGATCAACTTCTTTCTGACTGCAGCTGCATTGTCCGGCATTGAGGTCCTTGCCGCACTTGGGACAGATGCCTTTGCAGCGTTCGTCACAGAGAGGCTTCATCTGTGTGTTCAGCAAAATCTGCTCTTTGAGCAGTTCCTGCAGATCAAGCTCTTCCCCCCGGTAAAACCCCATATCCAGTTCATCGTCCCTGAGCGCGTGTCTCTCAGGACCCACTTCCTCTGCAGGGTGGTAAACAACGTTGACAGGGATGTCCAGATTCTGTTCGAAATCTTTGAGACATCTGCTGCACTTTAGTTGCATGTCTGCCTTCAGACTGCCTCTAATGATGATTTCCCTGTCGACTTTGTTTAATGACAGACGCGAGATTACCGGGCAGGAAAGAGAGGTATCCTCTATGTCCACCCTCTCTTTTATATCTACATCCAGGCCCTCGTCCGGGATATCAGCTATTAATATCTTCATTTTAAAAGACCGATAAATAACGAAATTGTCCTAAATTATAAAGATAATCCGCCGAATATGTCAAGAAAAGAGGGAGGGGATGAACGCCCTTAGATCGATCACAAAAGGAAAGAAATGCTTTCTTTCTAAGTAATGCCCCCTAGCCCCCTCTTACCCCAAGAGGGGGAATTGTCACAGAGTAACGACACAACACTCTCTTAACTCAAGAAAGGGAATGATTATGCCGCCCAGCCCCCCTCTTACCTCAAGAGGGGGAATGATTGAAGATGAACGACCCTAGCTACTCTTAGCGTGAAGGGGAATTATTTTTCCTCCCCTTGAGGTAAGGGGAGGGTAGGAGGGGTTATGTGCTCTGCTACCTTTGCCAAAACATCATCGATATTTTGTAACACATCGTTATTCCAAAATCGTATAACATTAATGCCGTGTGAACGGAGATATTGAGATCGGGCATCATCGTATTCCTTGCTCTCTTCCTGGGAGTGTTGGCTACCGTCCAATTCTACTGCGATGTTCAATTTAGGGCAATAAAAGTCCAAAATATATTGACCCATACTGTACTGTCGAAAGAATTTCACTCCGTAAAACTGCCGGTTGCGCACGTGCGACCAAAATTTTTTTTCCGCCTCTGTCTGATTGCGTCTTAATTCCTGTCGCCGTTGCCTGAGCAATGGATCATTTCTAGTTGTTTTCATAATGGCCCCAATTAGAGCAAGCTGTAAAAATTGGATATGAATAGAACGCCATCCGTGTCCTGCATCGGGACTATGTCCTTTAGCCAGCAGCCATGCTTCCATTGTCCACATCATCGCGCTGTGGATGTCAGCGCAGACACGGTTACTCCCATATCCTGTTTCCAGCTGCCTTCAGGCATCATAAATACTTCTTCCTGCGGCATGTAAACAATCAGAGGCATCCATAGATCGGCGCTATTCCCCAATAGATTTCTCATCATATTAAAATCTTTTCGGGATATTTGCAATAGCGTTAAACCCCAACATAGCCATAACACCCCCTAACCCCCTCTTACTTCAAGAGGGGGAATGATTGAAGATGAATGCTCCTAACCCTCTTGCGTCAAGCGGGGGAATTTTTGTTTCCCTTCCATTTCAAGACGGTAATTATTTTTCCTCCCCTTGAGGTAAGGGGAGGTGAGGAGGGGTTATTTATTTGATGTTATTCTTTTCAGTATTTAAATTATTTCGGAATATCTTAACCCAAGAGTCCCGAAAGCTTTCGGGATTGAGGCAAGGGGAGGTCAGGAGGGGTTATTAATTTGGTGAGATAATGTTTCAGTCCACATTTTTTAGACCTGGAGTGTGGTCTTTCCACATCAGTTGCACTTTACCCATTCGATATTATTTAATATCTGATATGTCCGAACTTACACCTCTGATGAAGCAGTATTTCAGTATTAAGGAACAGCATGCAGATGCTATCGTGCTCTTTCGCTGCGGAGATTTTTATGAGATGTTCGGCGAGGATGCCGAGAAGGCGTCCAGGATTCTCCAGATAGCGCTTACAACAAGAGAGAAGTCCAAAGACAACCCGCTTCCGATGTGCGGGGTTCCTTTTTTTGCCGCCGAATCGTATATTGCAAAATTGATAAAGGCCGGCAAAAAAGTAGCCGTGTGCGAGCAGATGGAAGACCCGAAGGAGGCTAAGGGGATCGTCGCAAGGGAGGTGGTGAAGATTATCACCCCTGGAACTCATTCTCCTGAAAACCCGAAGGAAAATACATATATCATAAGCGTTTTCCCCCATGGTCAAAGGCACGGTATCACGGCCGCTGACATATCCACCGGTGAATTCATTGTGTTTGAGACAGGCGAAAATATAGAAGACGAGGTCGGCCGGTTTGAGCCCAAAGAGGTGCTCCTGCCCGTAAGCATAAAAGATAATATACATTACCAGGAGGCGCTTTCGGCATTTTACCTCTCTGCGGTTGACGACTGGCTTTTCGATTATACCGAAGCATACAGGACGCTTCTGGGACATTTCAGGGTCTCTTCGTTGGAAGGTTACGGCTGTGAAGGACTTACGGCTGCTATCTCTTCTGCCGGCGCACTTATCAGTTATCTTGAAAATACGCAAAAGGATGTGAGATTCAAGAAGATCACGACGCTTAAGCAAAATGCCAATATGTTTTTGGATGCAGCCACGCAGAGGAACCTCGAACTGGTCCATAACCTCAGAGACGGCTCGCGTGAGGGTACGCTTCTTCAGGTGCTGGATGAGACGTTGACCCCGATGGGGGGAAGGTTCCTTCGGTCTGCGATTCTCAGGCCCTTGACGGATAAAGGAGAGATTACGGCAAGATATGCGGCTGTAGAATATCTTGTTGGCGACTTTGAACGTCTTGAGGAACTCCGGACGCTGATGAGAAAGGTGCAGGATATAGAGAGGCTCGCCTCAAGGGTATCGGCAGGCACGGCGAACGCACGGGACCTTGTAGCGATAAAGAATTCCCTGGCTGTTCTCCCTAAGATAAGGAAGTCCCTCTCGCTTTCAAAGGAATATGTTCTAAAGGAGCTTTCCGGAAAGATAGGGGAGTTTGCGCATCTACGTGAACTCATTGAAAAGAGCATTGTCGATAGCCCCCCTCCGGGTGTCAGAGACGGGGGTATTATCAAAGACGGATTCAGTGATGAGATAGACTCGCTTAGAGAGATATCCACAACGGGAAAAAACTTTATCGCTGAGATGGAGCAGAGAGAAAAGAGGAGGACAGGCATATCCTCCCTGAAGATCGGCTATAACCGCATTTTCGGATACTATATTGAAGTCACAAAGACCAACCTCGAACTTGTCCCTGACGACTATACAAGGAAACAGACTCTGGTGGGCAGCGAACGGTTTGTTACAGCCGAACTCAAGGAATATGAAAGCAAGGTCATCGGTTCCGAGGAGAGGCTTAAGAACCTGGAATATGAGGCCTTCAGGCGCGTTGCCGAGTCGGTAAAAGAGGAGTCGGACGGGCTCATGGCAACGGCCAACGCTATTGCCTTCATCGATTTCCTGGCGTCCCTTGCAGTAACCGCAAAGAGATACAATTACGCAAGGCCTTCTTTGGTTGATCTGCCGCTTATAGACATCGTTGATGGAAGACACCCGGTGCTCGAGCGCGTGCTTTCACATGAAAGGTTCGTTCCTAACAGCACTTTTTGCGATACGGCCGACAGCATGCTCCATATTATTACCGGACCGAACATGGCGGGGAAGTCTACCTATATGAGGCAGGTTGCCCTGATCGTGCTAATGACTCAGATAGGCAGCTTTGTGCCGGCAGGTTCGGCAGCCGTAGGAATATCTGACAGGATCTTTACACGAATCGGCGCCTCGGATTTCCTGTCAAAGGGTCAAAGCACCTTCATGGTTGAGATGATCGAGGCGGCAAACATAATGAACAATGCAACGTCCGACAGCCTTATCATACTGGATGAAGTCGGAAGGGGTACGAGTACCTTTGACGGAATCAGCATCGCCTGGGCGATAGCCGAGCACATCGTAAACGTCATTAAGGCCCGGACGCTTTTTGCAACCCATTACAACGAGCTTACAGAACTCGCTCTCTCGCTTGAAGGCGTGAAGAATTTCAACGTTTCGGTCAGGGAGTGGGGCGACGAAATCATTTTCCTGCGGAAGATCGAGGAAGGGCCCGGCGACAAGAGTTACGGGATACAGGTTGCCAGGCTGGCCGGAATACCCCAGAGCATAATCAAGCGCTCAAAAGAGGTGCTGCACAATCTTGAGAAAGAGGAACTCAACGAAACCGGCAATCCTAAGCTGGCCAGCGGCAAAGGGAAAAAGAGGGGGATGCAGCTCGATCTTTTCTCATCAGTGAGCGATTCTATCGCAAATGAGATCATGAATATCGACACTGAATGCCTTAGTCCCGAGGGGGCCCTGGCCAAGATTATCGAGTTGAAAAAGAAGGCAAGATTTTAATTTGTCCCGGTCTGTTTTAATGGTATATTAGAGTAACTTAATTTGTTGCGGCCTTCATCGGCAAGACTGAAAGCATAGGAAAAAGCGGACTCAGTATATATCAGCGAAGAAGGAGGAGATAATGAATCCCGAAGATTTCAGGTATCACAAGGAGCACACATGGGTTAAAGTCTCTGGGAAAAAAGGGACTATCGGCATTACTGATTATGCGCAAGACTCATTGGGAGACATCGTTTATATCGACCTCCCCGAAGTGGATGAGACAGTAGAGGCTAACAATGAAATATCAGAGATCGAGTCCACCAAGGCAACATCTTCTGTCATATCGCCGGTTGGCGGTAAGATCCTTAAAGTAAATGAGGAGCTGGCCGAGTCGCCTGAGATAATCAACGAAGACCCTTACGGCAAGGGATGGATAGCTGTAATCCAGCTTGATAACCCCTCCGAGGCAGACGATTTGATGGACGCCTCAGAGTATGAGAAATATGTAGAAGAGGAAGGGAAATGAGACTCGTTGTCGTCGGCAGCGGTCCGGGCGGATACGTTGCGGCGATAAAGGCGGCCCAGCTTGGAGCCGAGGTAACCGTCATAGAGGATACCGATGTCGGGGGCACATGTCTTAACCGCGGATGTATACCCACAAAGACTATTATTGCCTCATGCGACCTTCTTTCCAAAACAAGAGAGCTGGAGAAGTTCGGACTCGAGCTGAACGGAAGCGTTCTGCCCAACCTTGAAAAGATTGTCGAGCGCAAGAATAAGGTTGTCGCCATCCAGGTTAAGGGTATCAGGGGACTTTTCAAGAGCTGGGGTATCGGTCTCAAAGAAGGTAGGGGCGTTCTGACCTCTTCCCGGGGCATTGAAGTGACATTGAAAGATGGAAGCACCGAAAAGGTTGAGGCTGACAAAATAATTATCGCAACAGGCTCAAGACCTGCCGAGATACCCGTCTTACCTTTTGACGGTAAGAACATCCTTTCTTCTACTGACGCGCTCGAACTAACTGAAATCCCAAAAAGCCTCCTCGTGGTTGGAGCCGGTGTGATAGGCTGCGAATTCGCCTGCATTTTCCGGGAGCTGGGAACAGAGGTCACTATGGTGGAGATGATGAACAGGGCGGTTGCCACCGAGGACCTGGAGATCTCGGAGCTTCTTGAGAGGGAACTGAAGAAGAAAAAGATCAAGCTCAATACTAAGGTCGGCGTTGAAAAGGCGGAAGTAAGGGATGACGGGGTTCACGCTTTCCTTTCGGACGGCCGGGAGATAGTCAGCGAGAAGTTGCTGGTTGCAATCGGCAGGACCCTAAATAGCGACAATGTCGGGCTCGAGGCTGCTGGCGTACAAAAGGGAAAGCGCGGAGAAATTCTGGTAAATGAAAAGCTCGAGACAAATGTTCCGGGCGTATATGCCATAGGCGATGTCAGGGGGGGTATGCTGCTTGCGCATCTTGCCTCAAGGGAAGGAATCGTGGCGGCAATGAACGTAACCGGCGGCGATGAAGTCATGGATTACCGAGTTGTGCCGGCAGCGATCTTTACATCGCCGGAAATTGCATCGGTCGGCTTGCGGCAGCATCAGGCAGAGGAGGAAGGCCTCAAGATAACTGTCGGACATTTCGAGTTCAGGGCCCTTGGGAAGGCCCATGCGATAGGCGAGATTTCGGGGTTCATCAAGATCATAGGCGAAGAGCGGACCGACAGGATACTGGGCGCCCATATCATTGGCCCGCATGCGTCAGACCTCATCCATGAGGTTGCCGTTGCAATGAAGACCGGCCGGACCGTGGCCGACATCGCAGGCACCATCCACGCTCATCCTACTCTGTCGGAGGGCATTATGGAAGCGGCTGAAGACCTTCACGGCGAAGCGGTCCATGTTCCGAAGAAGTAAATTTAATATATAATTACTGTGCTTCGGCAAACGCACTAAAGGCATTTTTTTATAAGTATTTTCATGAAAGGAAAGGCGTCATGAGCGAGATTATGGATGTGGTTGCAAGGGAGATAATTGATTCCAGGGGGAACCCCACTGTCGAAGTCGATGTTTATCTGGAAAGCGGCGTGACAGGAAAAGCGGCTGTTCCTTCGGGCGCTTCAACTGGCAAGAGGGAAGCCCTCGAACTGCGCGACGGCGGCAAAAGGTTTCATGGCAAGGGCGTACAGAAGGCTGTGAGGAATGTCCTTGAGAAAATTGCTCCGGCGATACGAGGCATCGATGCCTCGGAGCAGGTATTGGTCGATAACCTTATGATAGAGATGGACGCAACCGAAAACAAGCGGCGGCTGGGCGCAAATGCAATCCTGGGCGTGTCCCTTGCTGTCTGCCGGGCGGCTGCCCTGGACGCGGGTCTTCCCCTATACAGACATCTTGGCGGGCTTAACGCCAAGGTGCTGCCGGTGCCCATGATGAACATCCTTAACGGGGGGGCGCACGCCGATAACAATCTCGATATCCAGGAATTTATGATAATGCCTGCTGGACTGCCTGATTTTTCTTCTGCGTTACGCGCCGGAGCTGAAATCTTTCATACCCTGAAAAAAATCCTGAAAGGAAAGAGACTCAATACGTCGGTCGGAGACGAAGGAGGTTTTGCCCCTGACCTTTCGAGCAATGAGGAGGCGCTTGCGCTTATCATGCAGGCTGTGAAGGAGGCGGGCTATATTGCGGGGAAAGATGTATATCTGGCCCTGGATGTGGCTGCTTCGGAATTCTACGAAAAGGGCTATTACAGATTTGAAAATAAAAAAGCAACATATAAGGACATGATTGGCTATTACAGCAGAATTATATCAAAGTACCCCGTGCTGTCGATAGAGGACGGCCTGTCCGAAGGCGACTGGGAGGGATGGGCTGCTCTTACCGAAGCTCTGGGCAGTAAGGTGCAGCTGGTCGGAGACGACTTGTTCGTCACAAACACGAAGATACTTGAGCGCGGAATAGAGAAAAAGGTTGCCAATTCGATTCTCGTAAAGCTCAATCAGATAGGAACAGTGACAGAGACGCTCGATGCGATTGAAATGGCCAAGACCGCGGGCTATACCGCCGTTATATCGCATCGCTCAGGGGAGACTGAAGACACTACGATTGCAGACCTTGCGGTGGCGTCCAATACGGGTTTTATAAAAACCGGATCTATGGCCAGGAGTGAGCGTATCGCCAAATATAACCGGCTTCTTCTTATCGAAGAGGAACTTGCCGGGACGGCTGAATACAGAGGGATAAGGGCTTTTTACAATCTCAGATAATGAGTACGCATAACCTTTTACGCAAACAGGTAATATCAGAGGTCAGGAAGCGAAGACTTATCTTCTTTACCTTCGTGGTTCTGAGCTTCGTATACCTTTCAGTAAGTCTGCTTTTCGGTGATGCCGGGCTTCTGCGGTACCTTGAGCTTAATAAGACAAAGAAAGGCCTGGAAAAACAGCTCGTCGATATAAACAGGCAGAATGAGCAGATAAGGACGCAGATCAGATTACTCAAGGAAGATCCTTTCTATAAAGAGAAGTTGGCCAGGGAGGAATTTGGATTAGCCAAGCCCGACGAGTACATATTCCAGTATGAGAGATAATCCCCTTTATGTGGCCTTTGTCTGGCACATGCACCAACCGTATTACAAGGACCCTCTGAGCGGTTATTACCGGCTGCCCTGGGTCAGACTTCACGGCACGAAGGACTATCTCGATATGGCGGAGATACTGAAAGACTTTCCGTCTATCCGGCAGAACTTTAACTTTGTGCCTTCGCTGCTGGAGCAGCTTGTTGAGTATTCTGAAGGGACCGCGAAAGACCTCTACCTTGAGGCAAGCAGGAAAAAAGCAAAGGATCTTAATGAGGACGACAAGATCTTCATCCTTGAGAATTTCTTTCTTGCGCACTGGGACAATATGATCAAGCCTTTCTCCAGATATTACGAGCTTCTGGTAAAAAGAGGAACACACCTCATCAAGAGCGATCTCGCAAGGGCAATAAAATATTTCAGCGAAAGCGACTTTCTTGACCTGCAGGTATTTTTTAACCTCTGCTGGATAGACCCGCTTTTTAGAGAAAAAGACCCCTTCCTCAGGATGCTCTCGTTGAAGGGCCATGGCTTTACCGAAGAGGAAAAGGCGCTTTTACTCGAAAAACAGCTTTCGATTGTCGGCCGTATCATCCCCACTTATAAAGAGATGGTATCCAGCGGCCAGATAGAACTTTCTTTTTCGCCATTTTACCACCCGATTCTGCCGCTTCTATGCGACACCGACACGTCGCGCGTGGCGATGCCGAATGTGAGGCTTCCGAGGCGGCGCTTTTTACATCCGGAAGACGCTGATGCGCAGATCAGGATGGGTGTTGAATACTTTGAACGGGTTTTCGGATTCAGGCCGGTTGGGATGTGGCCTTCTGAGGGGTCGGTGAGCGAAGAGGTTGTCAGACTTGCCGCAAGACAGGGGGTCAGGTGGCTAGCAACTGACGAGGGGATTCTTTCTAATTCCCTCGTCAGGCGCATCAGAGACAACTCGGGGAATTTGACTGAGCCCAACCTGCTTTACAAGGCATATTCTTATGAGGGCGTTTCTCTCGTTTTCAGAGATCATGTGATATCCGATCTGCTGGGTTTTGTATATTCGCAATGGGAACCCCGAAAGGCCGCCGAGGACCTGATAGGGAGGCTCAGGGCGATACGGAACTCTGTCCGGACAGATTCGCCCCGCATGGTATCTATAATCCTGGATGGCGAGAATGCATGGGAGCATTATAAAAACGACGGCCGCGACTTCTTCCTCTATCTTTATGAAGGCCTGTCAAAGGAAGACAGGCTGAGGACTACTACAGTCTCAAGCTTCATTAATGAATTTGGCCCGGGCGAGAGACTGGAGCGGGTTTTTCCGGGTTCGTGGATAAATTCGAATTTCGGGATATGGCTGGGGCATGAGGAGGACAATCTGGCCTGGGACTATCTGTCCGACACAAGAGACGGGCTTCGGGAAGTTGAGAAGCAAAACCCGTCGATCGACACAACCAACGCCTGGAAAGCGCTTTATGTGGCCGAAGGCAGTGACTGGAACTGGTGGTACGGAGATGAGCATTCGACCGAGACGCAGGAAGATTTTGACGAACTCTTCCGGTTCAATTTGATGAAGGTATACAAAGAGGTCGGCAAAGACGTCCCAGCGCAGCTTTTTGTTCCTGTTTTGCGTCATGACAGGGGAGTATCGCCGACGCTCATGATAAGGGGATTCATCAGGCCCAGAATCGACGGCCTTGTTACGAGCTATTATGAGTGGTATCAGGGCGCGCAGCTGGATGTGAAGAAGTCCGGAGGCAGCATGCATAAGTCAGAGAGTCTTATCTCAACGTTATACTATGGCTTCAACGCGGATACGCTTTTTCTCAGGATAGACCCCAAAATACCCTTTGCCGAGTTTGAGGAAGGGACAGAATTTCTGCTCGTCACGTCGCGGCCGGCCGACATTAGAATAGCCTATCCCATTAATGGCGAAGGGAAGGCGGCCGAACTTTTCGAAAAGACGAATGATGAATGGAAGAAGGTAAAAGATATAAATGAAGTGGCTGCTGTCGACATTTTCGAGGTCGGAGTGACGTTTGCAGACCTGAAGGCCCGGGAGAAGGATGAGATTAACCTCTTTATATCTGTCAGAAAAGGCGGCGAGGAAATCGAAAGATGCCC
>JBAIXS010000014.1:0-17170 GCA_037916395.1 Candidatus Sulfobium mesophilum | reverse complement strand
TGAAGACATCCTTAACGAGTTTCTGACCCTTATCGTATTCTTCAGCGTTATTTTTGTCGACCATGATGTTGACATGAATATTGCCGTCACCCGCATGACCGAAATTTACGACCGTGACACCGGTCTCACCTGAAAGCCTCCTTAAAATATTAAGCATCTCAGGAATTTTGCTTCTGGGTACAACGATGTCTTCGTTTATCTTTGTAGGTTTAAGATGATAAAGAGCCGGGGAAACAGCCCGTCTGGACTCCCAGATTTTTTCTCTGGCAGCATCGTCTTCGGCCATCGTAACCTCTCCATGAAGCTTTTTTATAGCCCCCGATATTTTCTCGGCTTCCTTGATTATGCTCTGCGGATGTCCGTCAAGCTCGATAATTAGCATCGCCTGAACGTCCTTCGGAATGCCTGCAGGCCTGTAATTTTCGACCGCGTTTATCGTCCCGTGGTCGAGAAATTCCATAGTCCTGGGGATTATCCCCTGGGTAAAAATATGTCTCACCGCTTCTCCTGCCGTGGCCTCGTCATTGAAAAGCGCAAGAAGGGTAATCACTTCCTCAGGGACGGGCAAGACCCTGAGTCTGACCTTTGTGACAACGGCAAGCGTGCCCTCGGAGCCGACGATAAGCCGCGTCAGGTCATATCCTACAACGCCTTTTGCTGTCTTTACGCCGGTGTTGATTACGCGGCCGTCGGGAAGCACTGCCTCGATTCCCAACACATAATCCTTTGTGACGCCGTATTTGATGGCCCTGGGACCGCCTGCATTTTCAGCCACATTACCGCCGATCGTGCAAAATTTCATGCTTGCCGGGTCAGGAGGATAGAAGAGCCTATGCTGTCGGAGTTCGCGCTGAAGTCTGCCGTTAATGACCCCTGGTTCGACTAGGACGTTCATGTTGTCCTTGTCGATTTCCAGTATCCTGTTCATCCTCTCGAGACTAAGGACGACCGCTCCTTTGGAAGGCACGGAACCGCCGGTCATCCCGCTTCCAGCCCCCCGTGGTATTACGGGTATATCATTGGAGTAGGCGTAGGAGAGAATCTTAACGACATCATCAGTGCTTTCGGGCCAGACTACCGCCGAGGGGGTTACATCAAAACCCGAGGCGTCAAAACCATAGCAGAGAAGGTCTTCCGGAGCAGTGGATACTTTGCCAGGGAGTAGTTCCGCTAATGTTCTCATTCGCGATTCAATAGTAAAATTATTGTCCTACGGGAACCTCAGCCAGTTGCATCGAAATCACCTTCGAAACCCCTGCCTCCTCCATCGTGATGCCGTAAAGGTGTTGGGCAACGCTCATAGTAGTTCTGTTATGGGTTACGACGATGAATTGCGTATGCGAGGAGAGGTCATCCAGCATCTTTGAATACCGCTCCGTGTTCGATTCATCCAAGGGCGCGTCAGCTTCATCGAGGATACAAAGGGGAGTAGGCTTAATGAGAAAACTTGCAAACTGAATGGACAGGGCGGTCAGGGCTTTTTCCCCCCCTGAAAGCAGATGGATATTCTGGAGTTTCTTTCCGGGCGGCTGAGCAATTATCTCTATTCCCGATTCTAATATGTTGTTTTCATCAGTCAGCACGAGTTCGGCCCTTCCGCCGCCGAACAGGGCCCTGAAGACCTCACCGAATTTCGCGTTCAGTTCCTCATACGCTTCCCTCAATTTTTTCCTCGTCGTGCTGTTAATCTTGGAGATTGCCTCCTCCAGCTCGGCGATGGACTTCATGAGGTCCTCATGCTGCTTTGTCATGAACTCATATCTTGTCATGAGTTCTTCATATTCCTCGAGCGTGCCTAGGTTGACTACCCCCATCTCCTGCACCTTGTTTCTCAGTTCGGAAAGCCTCTCCACTTCCTCGCTGCCGACCTGAGCAATTTCGACCGTCTCAATCTCGGTGCCATAGTTGTTTCTGACGCTGTCTGCAAGGTTTATTAGGCGCATCTTGTTCTCAGCTCTGGCGACGTCGAGTTCTGACAGTCTGTGGGCCACACCTGATAACTGTTGCCTGAGCGCCTTAAGCCCCTGCTCTACAGAAAGGAGGTTCTGGTTCTCAAGTTCAATCTCTTCTTTTCTTTTTGAAATGTCCATCCGGATGGTGTCGGCAGCAGCAACGAGTTTTCTCAGCTTGGCCTCCTGTCCGAATATTTCCTCTTCTCTTTGGGAAATGCGTCCGCGGACAGAATCTTTTTCAGACTGCAACTCGAGTTTCTTCTGTTTGAGTTCCTCCAGGGTCCTCAGAGAAGATTCTGTCTCGTTCTTTACGGAATCAAGTCTCTCCCTGTTGGTAGTGATGAGCAGCCTGAGATCAGTGACTTCCAAGCGGTATCCCTCCATTTCCGTCTTCCTCTGGGAAATACCTTCCTGGATCATAAGACTTTCCTGCTCTAACCCGGCCATCCTCGCTTCAACTGCTCCAATCTGTTCTTCGGCGGCCGTGATTGCAGCGCGGGCCGCCTCTTTTTCGCGCATTATCTCCTCAGTCTCGAGCTTCAGGTAAGAGAGCTTCCTGCTCGTCCGCTCCTTCTCTTCGGCATAATTTTCGACGGTAAGCCTCGAAAGGGATATCTCTTTTTCGAGGTTATGCATTGAGGTCTCGACCGCCTTTACCGCCGATTCCCTTTGAATGATGCCCTCCTGCGACAACTGCAACTCGTTACCCATATCTTCAATAACGCTCTTTTTAGCCTCTTTCAACTCCTGAAGTTCCCTAATCTCGCGTTTCCGGCGAAATATGCCTTTATCCCCCCCAAGAACCACTGCGCCTGAAGGTTCGACAACCTCACCGTCGACCGTAACAAATGTATGGGAGAGATTCGAAGCCCTGAGTCCGAATGCAGTATCGATGTCCTTTACAATCAACACTCCTCCCAGAAGGTTTTCAGCTACCCTGTGATAGTGCTCGCTGACCTTCACAAAGTCCAGTGCCCTGCCTATTATGCCCCCCGGCAGATCACCGAAAGTGAGACTCTGCGACCCGGAGGCGGCAATAAACGCACTTTTTCCGACATCTTTCCCCTTCAGTGATGACACCGCACGCAGGATATCTTCCTGCGAACCGGTGATGAGAGAATCCGACTTTTCGGCAAGGGCGCTTTCAACCGCCTTTTCATATTCGGCATCGACATCCAGGATGTCCGACATGGAAGCCATAATGGTCACTTCTGGAGAGGACGCAAGCAATTCCCTGGTAGGCGTGTCGAAGACAATTTCCTTTAGCGAGTCGAGTCTGGAATTAATGGAGGCAAATTCCTCACGCGCGCCGCTCAGAGATGTAAGAAGACGTTCTACCTTCGCCTTGAAGCCTGAAAGTTCATGAAGAAGAACCTCTTTCTTTTCCTTAAGAAGGAGAGCTTCGTTATTGCTGCCGTGAATGCCGGACTCCACCTCATTAATAGACGACTCGATTCCTGACAATATATTCCTTAAGTCCCCGGACTCTTTCGCCGCTGCTGCCTCGCGCCGCTCGAGAGACTCATAAGAAGTCTGCTGCCTGCCCAGTTCATTTCTTAGGCCGCTCAGTTGTTCGGAAACCCTGAATATCTCACGCCTTTTGTCTTCGATCTGCTCTTCCTGGCCGGAAAGCTCTTCCTCTATGGACCTGAACGCCTCGGACTTCTCCCTGAGCATCTCAGTATGACCTTCGATTTCAGTAGAGAGTTTTTCTGCGTTTGACCGCAGTTCCTCGCATTTTCCGCAAATCTCAGTGCTCCTGGACTCGATTTCTTCTTCCTGTCCGGCCAGCTTCTGCCGATATTCGCCCAAGTTGCTTATATCGTTTTTGCCGACTGCGATCGCGCGTTCTATCTCGGATATCTCACGCTCTGCAGTCTGAAATTCATCCTGGACAATATCAAGGCTCTTCTCTTTTTCGAGGAGTGTCAGCCTCCTTGATTCGGTCTTGGTCTCAACCTCGGAGATTTCGGCGTTCATCACCGCCTCTTTTGCCTTAAGCTCATCATGTTCCTTAAGTACCAAGGCCAATGTCTCACTAATCTGCTCAAACTCGTTCCTTGCCATCTTCAGTTCGATGGCATGCATTTCGGCCGAAAGTTTTTTATATCTTTCGGCCTTCTTGGCCAGCCTGTCAAGTATGTTTATCTGTTTTTTGACTTCTGCAATAATGTCCGTTATCCTTAACAGGTTTGCCCGGGAAGATTCGAGTTTTGAGAGCGCCTCTGCCTTTCTTATCTTATACTTCATGACTCCGGCGACTTCCTCGATAATGAACCTTCTTTCGACAGGCTTTGAGTTCAGTATCTCCCCTATCCTGCCCTGCTCCAGTATCGAATAGCTCCTGAAATCAAGGCCCGTATCAAGAAATATATCTTTTATGTCTTTCAGTCTGCAGGGGGACTTGTTGATCATATATTCGCTTTCGCCGGATCTGTAAAGCCGCCTGGATATGGTCAACAGTTCACCCTGTCCCCCATTGCCGGAAGCACCCGCGCCATTGAGGCCTGATATGACCATTGATACCTCAGCCATGCCTTTCTGCTTCTTCTGAGCCGAGCCGTTGAAGATCACCTCTTCCATCTTCTCGCCGCGGAGGCTTTTGGCAGACTGCTCGCCCAGGACCCATCTGAAGGCATCAACGATATTGCTCTTGCCGCATCCATTGGGACCGACTATGCCGGTTATGCCGGGGTGCAGAACGAAAGTGGTTTTGTCGGCAAACGACTTGAAACCTATAAGTTCGATTTTTTCGATTCGCATTATTTAATAAGGAGATGAGATACCCGTTTTTATGAGTGCTCTAGTATACCCTAAGCGCAAAAATGCTGACAAGCGTTTTTGGCTCCATAACCGGACAATAGCGCGTCAGCAGCCTCGTGCATCCTTGCTTTAATAGCCCTTGATATTGCTTGGCAGGCGCTATGTTTTATGCAATTCAGCTTTACGGAAAGAAGTCAAGTGGAAGTTCCCGTCGAAGGTCAAAAGTGAAGGTATTCAGTACCGGTAGTCGCAATTTTAGCTCCACGTAAACTATCTGCTTTAGCCTTTCTAATAACCAAAATTACCCAATTGACATTCTTATGATGTGGGAGTATCGTTAGGCTAAGAGTACGGGAAGGCACCGGATGCTCGGGGCCAACGATGTGATAAGGGTGAAGGCAAAGGCAAATGCCGACCCGCAGGCAGCAAATCGGAATAGACAAGCCTCCGCAGGAGGGGAGGGCTAGGACGGGCCGATGACTGCCGGATCTATCGGACCGGACTGCGGGAAGACCACCGCAGTTCGGCCTTTTTTTTCTAATGGTCTAACTATAGAGAGGAGGACAAGGCGATGATAACAGTGAGGAATGTCCTGCAGACTAAAGGCAGCATGGTATGGCAAATTGGATCCCATGCCAAGGCATACGATGCCCTTGAACTGATGGCAGAAAAAGATGTAGGGGCGCTGCTGGTGGTTGACGGTGAGGAAATCGTGGGCATTTTCTCTGAACGCGATTACGCCAGGAAGGTAATCCTTAAGGGAAGGTCTTCAAAGGTTACCTCAGTGGGTGAACTCATGAGCACACCGGTATTTTATACAGAGCCTGACAAGACCTTGGAGGCATGCATGGCGTTGATGACAGCCAAGAGATTGAGGCACCTGCCTGTTTTGGATAGAGGGCAGCTCCTTGGCATAATCAGCATCGGCGATGTCGTGAATGCTCTTATCACAGAGCAGAAGGTTACGATCAGTGATCTTGAAAGCTATATAACAGGCGGATATGCTCACGAAAGCGCTTAAGAGAACTTTAACAGGCGCGGGAACAATAGAAACAAACTAAAAAGGGCTCTTCAGAGAGCCCTTCGATTTTTATTTACATTTTTTAGCGGCCTTGCCCGGGGCCTTCGGCACAGCTCAGGTCGGAACACCTATCCTGGGCAGAATAACAGTCTGCAGAATGATCCATACTCCAACAATTGCAAGTAATGTAAGCAAGTCGCTCATTATGCTGATGCCTGCTTCTCAGCTTTCTTTTCTGACTTCTTGTCCGCCTTTTCGGGTTTCCCCTCGGCCTTTGATTTGCCCTTGGCCTGCCTGACATCCTCATAATCTACAAATTCAAGTATAGCCATGGGAGCGGAATCTTTCAGCCGCTGCCTGGTATGAACTATCCGCAGATAGCCCCCGTTTCTGCCCTGGAACCTGGGCGCGATCTCACTGAAGAGTTTTGAGGCTATGTCCCGGTCCGTTACATATGAAAGCACCTGCCGCTTTGAATGCAGATCTCCCTTTATTCCAAAAGTGATCATCCTTTCGGCAATCCTCTTGGCCTCCTTAGCTTTAGCGACGGTCGTCTCTATTCTCTGTTGTTCGAACAGTGCGGTGACTATGCCGCGCAGAAGCGCCTTCCGCTGATTGGCCGGCCTGCCGAATAATCTTCCATCCACTTTATGACGCATTTTGTTTGATACCTCCACTCTGCACGGCTTCTTTACTGAGGTTATCCACGTCTATCTTCATGCCCAGGTGGAGCCCCATCTTGCCGAGTATCTCCTTTATCTCATTCAGCGACTTCCTCCCGAAATTCTTGGTTTTCAACATTTCCGGCTCAGTCTTCTGGACAAGTTCTATAATAGTTTTAATATTGGCGTTCTTCAGGCAATTGAAGGACCTGACGGAAAGTTCGAGTTCGTCGACGTTTTTGAAGAGGTTGTCGTTCGACAATGAAACCTCTGTCCTGTCAGAATGGCCTGCACCGACCTCAGCCGGCACCGGTACGTCCTCAGCCTCTTCCTCAAATATAAAAAGGTCCATATGCTCGATTATTATCGAGGCTGCCTGAGATACGGCCTTTTCAGGAGAAATGCTGCCGTCAGTCCAAATCTCCATGATCAGCCTGTCATAGTCTGTCTCCCGGCCAACCCTTGTTTTTTCAACCCAAAAGTTCACTTTTCTAAGTGGAGTGAAAGCCGCATCCACAGCGATCATCCCCACTGGCAGATCTTCCTGGTTCAGTTCAGAGACGATATATCCCTTGCCCTTCCTGATATAGACCTCAGCATCAAAATGGCCGCCTTTATCCAGTGTGGCAATCGGTGTCTCAGGATTAAGGATCTCGACAGTTGAATCCACCTGAAGATCGGCGCCGGTAACATGTCCGGGCCCTTTCACATTAAAGGTTCCGATCTTGTTGCCTTCCCCGTGGAATTTGAATCTGAGTTTCTTAAGGTTCAGGATTATGTTTATGACATCTTCCTTTACCCCCGTGATCGTCGAAAACTCGTGAAGCGCGCCCGAGATCTTGACTGCGCTGACCGCGGCGCCTTCCAGAGATGAAAGCAACACTCTCCTGAGTGAATTTCCCATTGTGGTACCGAAGCCGCGCTCAAGCGGCTCCACTATAAGCTTTCCGTATGTACTGCTTAGCGTCTCTTCATCAAACCTGATTTTGTCAGGCAGTTGAAAGCCTTTTTTCTTCAGATTCATAAGGCCTCCTGCTTCAAATTTTATAAATTATGTTTATAGTTAACTATGAAAGCACCAGCTCACGACGGCTTTTGCTACTTGGAATAAAGCTCGACTATGAGCTGTTCCTGGGCCGTCAGCTGGATATCTTCCCGCGAGGGGATCTGAAGAACCTTTCCCTTAAAGTTCTGAAAATCCATCTCTAACCAGGAGGGTATACCCCTCTGTTCTATCCTCGAAATGCTGTCCTTAATGGCATCCAGTTCACGGCTGGAAGTCTTAACCTCCACAATGTCTCCTACATGAACATTGAATGACGGCACATTGACATCCTTGCCGTTTACCAGAAAATGGCCATGCCTTACGAGCTGTCTTGCGCTGTTTCTGTTTGGTGCGAAACCCATGCGATGCACGATGTTGTCCATGCGTGTCTCCAGCAGCTGCAGCAGCACCTCACCCGTGACTCCTTTTTTCCTCTCGGCTTTGTGGAAGTATTTTCTGAACTGTTTTTCAAGAACACCGTATGTGTTCCTGACCTTCTGCTTTTCTCTGAGCTGTACACCGTAGTCAGATAATTTCCCCCTTCTCTGACCATGTTGTCCCGGAGGGTATTGCCTCCTCTCGACCGCGCATTTTTCGGTAAAACATCTGTCGCCTTTAAGGAAAAGCTTTTCCGTTTCCCTGCGGCAAAGCCTGCACTGGGGTCCAGTATATCTAGCCAATTTACACCCTCCTCCTCTTTGGCGGTCTGCAGCCGTTATGCGGAACCGGCGTTACGTCCTTGATCAGATTAATATCAAGCCCGGCTGCCTGAAGCGCCCTGATCGCCGATTCCCTTCCTGCTCCGGGTCCCTTGACATATACATCGACCTGCTTCATACCGACATCAATCGCCTTTTTGGCCGCAGACTCGGCCGCAATCTGAGCCGCATAGGGCGTTCCCTTGCGAGAACCCTTAAATCCGAGATTGCCTGCGCTGGACCATGTCACCACGCCGCCTGCCGGGTCTGTTATCGTCACGATAGTATTGTTAAAGGTGGCCTGAATATAGGCTGCACCGCTTGCGATATTTCGTTTGTCTTTCTTGACTCCCTTTTTTCTCTGAGCCATTCCCTACGCCTCCTTCTTCTTGCCGACGACTGCTTTTCTTGGACCTTTTCTTGTCCTGGCATTCGTCTTTGTACGCTGGCCTCGCACCGGCAGACCGAGTCTGTGTCTTGTGCCCCGGTAGCAACCGATATCCGTAAGCCTTTTTACATTCATGGATATATCACGCCTGAGATCTCCCTCAACCCTAAGGTCTCTTTCTATTATGGCCCTGATCTTTACAGCATCGTCATCCTTAAGCTCCTTAACCCTTATGTTTGGATTTACCCGGGCCTCATCGAGGATCTTCTGGGAAAGCGGCCTTCCAATCCCGAAGATACGCGTAAGCGCGATCTCGATTCGTTCATTCTTGGGCAGATCAACTCCAGCGATTCTCGCCATATGCTCTCCTTTTAAGTGTCAATGCACAGTGGCAGTGTCACTTAGCATTGCCTCTGACACCGTCACAGTCACTGTTTTATCCCTGTCTTTGTTTATGTTTAGGGTTATCGCAGATAACGCGTATAACACCTTTTCTTTTTATGATCTTGCACTTGGCACAGATCGGTTTCACCGATGACCGAACCTTCATAATAGCTCCTTCAATAATATCGTGATGTGCAACTATTTAAATCTGTAAGTAATTCTTCCTTTGGTAAGGTCATAAGGCGACAATTCTATAGTAACCTTGTCTCCCGGAAGAATCTTTATAAAATGCATTCTCATTTTGCCGGAAACGTAAGCAAGTATTATCTGCCCGTTTTCGAGCTCCACTCTGAACATCGCATTTGGCAGGGTCTCTAAAATCGTGCCCTGAACTTCAATATTTTCTTCTTTTGCCATAAGTTACAAGTATAACTTTATCAGTTATATTTAGTCAAGATTCTCGCCTTATCCTGAGTAATCAGCACTGTGTGCTCAAAATGTGCCGACCTTTTCCCGTCCCTGGTAACAGCCGTCCAGCCGTCATCCAATATCATAACTTCATGCCCGCCGGCATTGACCATCGGCTCTATCGCGAGTGTCATTCCCCTTTTCAGCCTTGGTCCCTGGCCGGGTACCCCGTAATTTGGCACCTGCGGCTCCTCGTGAAGTTCCCTTCCTATTCCGTGACCGACGAAGAGCCTCACCACGGAAAAACCGTTCTCTTCGACATGCCTTTGAATCGCCGAGGAAATATCATAAAGTCGATTGCCCTCGACGGCATTCCTGATTCCCAAATACAGCGACTCTTCCGTCACTCTTATCAGGTCGGCGGCTTCTTTATCTACAGTACCGACGGGAACTGTTACCGCGGCGTCACCATAAAAACCATCCAGAAAAACACCTATGTCTATGCTGACGATATCTCCGTCCCTAAGCACCCGACCGGAGGGTATTCCGTGCACAACCTGTTCGTTGACAGAAATGCATACGCTCGCCGGATAACCCCTGTATCCCTTAAAGGCAGGGACGCCTCCGAGCGCCTTTATACGCTCGTCAGCAAAATTTTCAATCTCCTTTGTCGTAACTCCGATGGCCACCAATTTTTTCAGTGCATCGATGACTTCGGCCACAATCCGGCCCGACATGGCCATTTTTTCGATCTCCCGAGGAGATTTCAGGAAGATCACATCAATTCTCAAATAACATTTTTCTAATAATTCCCATCAGGGGCTTAATGCATACTGCAGCACTTATTCCCTGCAAAACAGGGGACCAATCCTCAGGTCCCCGCATTTTTCAGCCCTTCCTGCCCCTGAGTCTGCCCTTTTTGAGAAAGCCTTCATAGGAGCGTGTCACCAGATGTGATTCTATCTGAGAGACCGTGTCCAGGGCCACGCCCACAGCAATCAAAAGAGAAGTTCCTCCGAAATAGAAAGGAACTCTGAATCTGGTAATCAGGATCTCAGGGATAACGCATATGATCGCAAGATATATGGCGCCTACAAAGGTCAATCTCGTAAGCACGCGGTAAAGGTATTCCGACGTCTTCTGTCCGGGTCTTATCCCGGGAACATATCCGCCGTATTTCTTCAGGTTATCGGCGATATCGACCGGATTAAAGACTATAGCAGTATAAAAGTAGGCGAAGAAAAAGATCATGCCCACATAAAGTATCGTATGAAAGATTGTCCCGGGGGAAAGCTGTTTAGCCACAGACTGCACCCACGGAATCGCTATAAAGCCGGCTACTGTAGCCGGGAACATGATAATAGACGAGGCAAAGATCGGAGGGATAACGCCTGCTGTGTTGATTTTAAGCGGCAGGTGGGTAGACTGTCCCCCGTAAACCTTTCTTCCAACCACTCTCTTTGCATACTGCACCGGTATCTTCCTCTGGCCTCTCTCCATGAGTATGATGCCCGCAACAACAGCGACCATCATCGCGACCAGGAACAGGACGAAAAAGATCGAAAGCTCGCCGGCCTGCACAAGTCTGACAGTGCTGATTATCGCATTAGGGAATCGTGCCACAATGCCTGCGAATATGATGAGGGATATGCCGTTGCCTATCCCGCGCTCGGTAATCTGCTCCCCAAGCCACATAATAAAGGCAGTGCCGGAGGTGAGGGTTATCATAGTGATCAGCCTGAACGACCAGCCCGGATTCTGTACGAATGCTCCCTGAGACATGCTCTCAAGCCCAGCTGCGATACCGAAAGACTGTATGGCGCTGATGACGACCGTTCCGTATCTTGTATACCTTGTGATCTTCTTCCTGCCGGCCTCGCCCTCTTTTGCAAGTTTTCCTATTGAAGGTATTACTACTGTAAGCAACTGCATAATGATCGAGGCGCTAATGTAAGGCATAATCCCGAGGGCGAAGATTGTAACTCTGGAAAGAGCCCCCCCGGAAAACATGTCGAAAAACTGCATAAAGGAGCCTGCCTGCTGGGTAAGGAATTTACTAAGTTCCTCCCCGTTTATCCCCGGCGTGGGAACATGGCAACCTACCCTGTAGACAGTCAGAAGGGCAAGGGTGAAAAATATCCTGTTCTTAAGCTCGGTTATTTTGAAGATGTTCTGGAAGCTTGTAAGGAGCCCCAACTTAAACTACCTCCGCCTTGCCACCGGCGGCAGCGATCTTCTCTATAGCCGAGGCGCTAAATGCCGTGGCCTTAACAGTGACAGCCCTGTCGATCTTGCCTGCGCCGAGCACCTTCAATCCGTCTTTAATGTCCCTTATTATCCGCTTTTCCATGAGATCTTCAGGCGTAACGACGTCCATCCCCGTGAGGCTGTTTATCTTGTCGAGATTGATAACTGCATACTCTATTTTAGATCTGTTTTTGAATCCACGTTTAGGCAGTCTTCTTTGAAGCGGCATCTGACCGCCTTCAAAACCAAGGCCGGTTGTTCCACCGGATCTGGCTTTCTGTCCCTTGTGCCCTTTGCAGGATGTCTTTCCGTGGCCAGACCCCACACCCCTGCCGACCCTTTTATTGCGCTTTCGGCTTCCTTCAGCCGGCTTTATATCTTCTATCTTCATGGTAACAGTCAAACCTCCAGACTATTTGTTGTCTACCTTTTCGACTTCTATAAGGTGGTAAACCTTGCGTATCATCCCATTCATTGCCGCATCGTCTTTTTTCAGTACACTGCTGCCTATCTTCTTAAGGCCGAATGACTGCAGAACCCTTTTTTGCTTATCCGGTATGCCTACATAGCCTTTCTTCAAAGTTATTTTCAGCATTTCTATCCTGCGACCTCCTGTGCCTCTTCCTCGCTCCTGCCCCTTAGTTTTACGACTGAGTCGGGGTCCTTCAGGTTCACAAGGCCATTTATGGTCGCCTGGACAGTGTTGAAAGGGTTGTGGTTGCCCAGTGACTTCGCAACTATGTCCTGAATTCCCGCAACTTCGAGCACAGCCCTCACCGCACCGCCTGCGATAAGTCCCGTCCCTTTTTTGGCAGGATTCATTACGACCGATCCTGACCCGAACTGCCCCACGATCCTGTGAGGGATCGTGCCGTCCTTAAGTGGGAATTTCAGAAGGGATTTCTTTGCCTGCTCCACGGCTTTTCGTATGGCTTCGGGCACCTCGGAGGCCTTGCCCTTTCCGGTGCCGACGGTCCCTTCTCCATCGCCTACAACAACCAAGGCACTGAATGAAAACCGCCTGCCGCCTTTGACAACCTTGGCGACCCTGTTTATATATACGACCTTATCTTTTAAGTTCAAACCTTCCGGGTCAATCCTTCCCACCTTGCCTCCTTGAACAATTCTCAGTCATATTAAAATTCCAGACCGGCTTCTCTCGCCGCGTCCGCCAGGGCCTTCACCCTGCCGTGATAAAGATAGCCGCTCTTATCGAAAACTACCTTCTTTATACCCTTTTCAATTGCCTTTCTAGCCACAAGCGCACCGACTTCCTTTGCAGTCTTGCAATTGCCCTTGTGCTGCTTCAATTCCTTTACCGGGGCCTCAAGGCTCGAGGCAGAAACCAGCGTCTTCCCTTCAACATCATTTATAATCTGTGCATATATATGATTTAAGCTCCGGTACACGGAGAGGCGCAACCGCTGTTCAGTACCCGCAATTTTTTTCCTGGCCCGCTCATGGCGCCTCTGTCTGCCTTCTTGCCTGCTCTTAGCCAAAATAGCCTCCTACTATTAATATCGCAGGGCGATTAATGGATCGCCCTTACTATTTTTTGCCAGTCTTGCCGACCTTCAGTTTCAGCCTTTCGCCGCCATACCTGAGGCCTTTGCCCTTGTAGGCATCCGGGCTTCTCAATGCCTTCAGGTTTGCAGCTACCTGGCCGATTTTCTGTTTATCCACGCCGGTAAGAGTTATCTGCGTTTGCTTCTGGTCCATTGCTGCAGTTATGCCTTCAGGAAGGTGATATTCCACGGCATGGGAATATCCCAGTGAAAGGACGATCTTCTTTCCCTGTACCTGGGCTCTGTAACCCACACCCACAATATCAAGGACCCTCTGATATCCTTGCGCAACACCGAAGACCATATTAGATATCAGACTCCTCGTAAGTCCATGGAGAGCCCTGTTCTTTTTCTGGTCGTCGGCCCGCCCTACTATGATCTCCTTATCTTTTACCGACACCATAGTGCCTGCCGGAAAACTCCACTGCAGCTCACCCTTTGGTCCTTTAATCTTTATAGTATTATCCAGCAGCTTTACATCTACTCCCGATGGAATCTCTACTGGTTTCTTACCGATTCTCGACATCTTGGTTCTCCTTTACCAGATATGACAGAGGACTTCTCCGCCCACCTTTTCTCTGCGGCATGTCTTGTCCCCGAGCACCCCTTTTGACGTTGTCAGCACAGAGATGCCGACACCGCCCATCACGGTGGGTATTGAATCCTTGTCGGCGTATACCCTCCTGCCGGGCTTGCTGATTCTCTTAATACCCGAAATTACAGCTACGTCGTCCGCGTTATATTTAAGGGTGATTCGCAGTATGCCCTGCTTCTTATCCTTCAAAATTTTATAAGCCCGTATGAACCCTTCTTCCTTCATGATCTTGGCTATCTCAAGCTTAATTCTCGATGCGGGCACATCGACCTTCTCAGCCTTTATCATAACGGCGTTTCTTACCCTTGTAAGCATATCTGCAATTGGATCTGTCAGCATTAATTCACTCCTACCAGCTTGATTTCGTCACCCCGGGTATCTGCCCCCGGAGCGCATGCGTTCTGAAACAAATACGGCACATGCCGAACTGCCTGAGGTAGCCTCTGGGACGGCCGCAGACTTTGCACCGGTTGTAGGCCCTCACCTGAAACTTCGGCGGCCGCTTCGTTTTTTCTATCATGCATGTTTTCGCCATTGAATAGTCCTCTCTAGTTTCTAAACGGGATGCCCAGATGACGCAAAAGCGCCTTGCTCTCCTTGTCTGTCTTTGCGGACGTACAGATGATGACGTCCAGCCCGTGAACCATCTCGACTTTATCGTAATCGATTTCGGGGAAAATGAACTGCTCTTTTATACCAAGGGCATAATTTCCACGGCCGTCAAAAGACTTTCCTGAAACACCCCTGAAATCCCTGATTCTGGGCAGCGCAGTGCTGATCAGCCTGTCGAGGAACTCGTACATGACATCTCCCCTAAGCGTGACCTTGCAGCCTATCGGCATTCCCTGCCTCAATTTAAATGTAGCGATCGATTTCTTGGCCTTTGTTACTACGGCCTTCTGTCCGGTAATCATCGCCAGCTCTTTCTGTGCAGCATCAAGGAGTTTGATATTCTGGATCGCCTCGCCAAGACCGACGTTCAGGACGACCTTCTGAACCTTTGGTGCCTGCATAATGTTTTTATAGGAAAACTCCTTCATCATTGCAGGGACGACATCGTTTTTGTATTTTTCTTTAAGCCGTGGAGTCATTATCAGTCAATGACCTCCTTGCATTTTTTGCATGTCCTGTGCTTATTGCCGCCTTCGTATACCGTTGCCCCTACTCTGGTCGGCTTGCCGCACTTAGGGCAGACAAGCATCACATTGGACAGTTGTATAGGTGCCTCTTTTTCTATAATGCCGCCCTGCGTATAAGTCTTATTCGGTTTCATATGTTTCTTGATCACATTGATCTTCTCTATCAATATCGTGCTCTTTGCCCTATCGACTTTAAGCACGCGACCTGTTCTCCCTTTATATTTGCCTGTTGAGACGTGAACCGTATCTTCTTTCTTTATTCCTAAAGCCATATGTCCTCCTACAATACCTCCGGTGCAAGGGAAATTATCTTCATATACTCCCTCCACCGCAGCTCCCGGGCAACCGGTCCGAATATTCTAGTGCCCACCGGCTCACCCTGCGGATTGATAAGGACCACCGCATTCTGGTCAAACCGTATATATGATCCGTCAGACCTTTTAGCCTCCCGCTTTGTGCGTACCACAACAGCCTTGGTCACCGAGCCCTTTTTGATGTTGCTGTCCGGCAGGGCCTCCTTAACGCTTACCACAACTACGTCTCCCAGCCCGGCATACTTTCTGTGCGATCCCCCGAGGACCTTCACGCACTGTACCCTTTTTGCGCCGGAATTGTCTGCTACTTCGAGCATGCTCCTGAGCTGGATCATTTTTCGCTGCTCCTTGCCGCCTTGTTCAGGATCTCCAGAACAAGCCATCTTTTGTCCTTACTGACAGGCCTGGTTTCAATTATCTTCACGTCGTCGCCCACCCGGCACTCGTTGTTTTCATCGTGGGCCTTGAACTTGGCGACCTTCTTTACAGTCTTCTTGTAAACCGGGTGTTGAAACTGTCTCGTGATCGCCACGACAACGGTCTTGTCCATCTTGCTGCTCACTACTTTTCCGGTATAAGTTTTATCAGTCATCGTTAACCTTCCAACCTCATTTTTATAATCAGCAATTTCACTTGTTCTTCTTGTTCTTCTCGCTGATAAGCGTCAACGTCTTTGAGATATCCTTCCGGATAGCCCTGATACGCATGGGATTCTCTATTTCGCCGGTGGCCTGCTGGAACCTCAGATTAAAAAGTTCCTTCCTCAGGTCCTGCTCTTTCTTCTGCAGTTCATCCACGGACAGATCTCTCAGTTCCGTTATTTTCATAACACTCCTTCCTCACGCTTCACAAACTTCGTTGACAAGGGAAGCTTGTGGGAAGCCAACCGCAGCGCCTCCTTAGCGAGGGTCTCGGTTACGCCGGATATTTCATAGAGAATCCTTCCCGGCCTGATGACCGCAACCCAGTATTCCGGTGCGCCCTTTCCTTTTCCCATTCTGGTTTCAGCCGGCTTTTTGGTAATAGGCTTATCCGGGAACACCCTGATCCATACCTTACATCCTCTTTTAACGTGTCGCGTAATGGCAATCCTGGCGGCTTCAATCTGTCTTGACGAAACCCAGCCCGGCTCCATGGCCTTCAGCCCAAATTCCCCGAAGGAAACATCAGAGCCCGAGTAGGCCTTGCCGTTCATGTTGCCTTTCTGCATTTTTCTGAATTTAACTTTCTTGGGCATCAACATAACTAAGTCCCCTTATATAGCCGCTGCTTCCGTACCGGGTCTTGCAGCCTCGGGCAGTACATCGCCCGTATAAACCCAGACTTTCACACCTATTATTCCGTAAGTCGTCCTCGCCTCGGAGAACCCATAATTGATATCGGCCCTGAATGTATGAAGGGGCACCCGTCCTTCCCTGTACCATTCGGTCCTTGCGATTTCTGCCCCCGCAAGCCTGCCCGAACATGTGATCTTGATTCCCTGTGCCCCGAACCGCAGCGCCGACGCTACGGCCTTTTTCATGGCCCTCCTGAAGGCAACCCTCTTTTCAAGCTGAAGCGCGATGTTTTCGGCTACGAGCTGGGCGTCCACCTCCGGTTTTCTTATCTCTTTAATATCAACCATCGCCTGTTTCCCGCTCATCAGCTCGAGATCCTTGCGAAGTTTTTCCACCTCAGAACCTTTTTTCCCGATAATAATCCCGGGCCTTGCCGTGTGAATGATAACCCTGATCTTCTGGCCAGCACGCTCTATCTCAATTTTCGAGACCCCGGCGTGAAAGAGCTTTGCCTTTATCTCCTTCTTGATCGCCAAATCCTCGAGCAGTTGGTCGGCGTATCCCTTTTTCAGATACCACCTGGAATCCCAAGTTCTTGTGATGCCTAATCTAATCCCTGAGGGATGCGTCTTCTGGCCCAAAATCTCCTCCTGATTATTCCTCTGTTATTTTCAAGGTTATATGACAGGACTTCTTTTTGATGATATTAGCC
>JBAIXS010000013.1:0-5482 GCA_037916395.1 Candidatus Sulfobium mesophilum | reverse complement strand
GGGCCATAAATTTTCCCCAGGTGGGCTATTGACACCACATACCATGTAAAAAAGTGTTTTGCCACTTCGAGAAACAGGGCGGTAAAGAAGGCTCCTTTTAAGGCGTTCGCCCATCTCACCTTCACTCTTGGAAAGATCTTGTACATAAGTGTAACCGTAAGCAGGACGAGGACGAAAGGCAGCACAAACCGGATGAGAAAAGCGGTCGCCTTGCCTATCCTGACGTCTGGGAAATAGGGCTTGAGGACATTGAGCAAAGGGATGACGGATGCGGCCCCGAATGAAACAATAAGAAGTATGATAATACCGGTAACCGCTGTCAGCGAAATCAGCATGGAACAGGCTATGCTTCTTTTTTTGTTGACTTTAAACACGACGTTAAGTGAATTCTCCATGGATGCAAATACCTGGTAGGAAATAATGCCGTAGAGAATTATGCCTACCTTCCCAAGTCCCTTATATGAGATGAGCTTGACAATCTCGTTGGTTATGCCCGCTGTGACTGACGGGAAAAGGTTCGTCAGCTTACCCAGGACAAATGAATGAAATTCGGGATAATGTCCCAACAAGTAGCCAAGAAGGGTGGTCAGAAACATACAAAAAGGGACAAGAGCAGTCACTATAAAATAAGACAGGGAGCCGGCAAGCATCATCCCGCCGTCTCTATAAAAGTCGACTGCGCTTTTCCCAATCACCCTCAGATACGCCACAGCCTACGGTTTCTTCCGCGCTCTTATATAGATCTTCAAAGGCGTCCCCTCAAAAGAAAAGCTCTCCCTCAACCCCTTTTCTATGAAGCGCAAATGCTGCTCCTTGACCGCCTCGGGAAAATTACAGAAGATCACGAACCCGGGCGGTTCTTCCCGGACCTGTGTCATATAAAATAATTTTACTGTCTTGCCGCGGTACATAGGCAGCATCATTTTTTCTGAAAAATCTCTGAAAAATCGGTTCAGTTCGCCGGTAGGTATGCGCTTCTTTCTTTCCTCTATGATGCCGTCGATGACAGGAAAAACCTTGGTAATACGCTTTTTGACAAGACCGGATATTGTAATGGCCGGCGCATATGACGAAAACCACATCTTTTTTGTGAGATCGGGAACGATGCGTTTAAAGGCCTGCTCAGGCTCAGAAACGAGGTCCCATTTATTAAGAAGAAAAATCGCTCCTTTTCCATATTCTTTTACAATACCTGCTATCTTTATATCCTGCTCGGTAATTCCCTCAGAAGAGTCAAGAACGACGAGGGCCACATCACATCTCTCGATGCTCCTGACAGCTCTGACCAGAGCAAACCTCTCCACGGAATATCCAACCTTGCCTTTCTTACGCAGGCCGGCCGTGTCTATCACCAGATACTTTCGTCCATGGTATGTACAAACGCTGTCTATGGAATCCCTTGTCGTTCCCGCCAAAGGACTTACGAGCATCCTTTTCTTGCCTAAAAGCGCATTTACCAGGGTGGATTTCCCGACATTGGGCCTTCCGACGACCGCAATCATAGGATATTGAGTTGACTCTTCCTCATACTTTGGAAGCAATTCACCAAGTCTGTCCATGAATTCCTCGTAACCATGGCCTGTTGCGGCCGATACCGGCAATAAATCTTCCGAGCCTATCCTGAAGAAATCATAAAGACGGTCTTCCTTAGTGGGCGCATCAACCTTGTTTACAGCCCAGAGTATTTTTTTTCCGGATGCGCGAAGGAGACGCGCAAGCTCCATATCGGCCGGGGTCAGTCCGTCCTTGCCGTCAAGAAGATGGATTACTATATCGCCCTCCTCCACGGCAAAAATTGCCTGTTCCTTGGCCTGAGCGAAGATATCTTCGGGAGGATCAGGGTAGAAGCCGCCTGTATCAACAACCATGAAGATCTTATCATCCCATTTTGCATCGAGATAGTTTCTGTCCCTGGTGACGCCGGGGATGTCCTCCACTATCGCCGAATGCGTTCCTGTCATTCGGTTGAAAAGAGTGGATTTCCCCACATTCGGCCTGCCTACTATTACTACTACCGGTTTTGACATAGAGGTATTGTACTATAAAACGCCGGTCCGTTTTCTTTAGTCTGCTCCGGTCATCTGTGTTAATATTAAACATTATATGCCTCATCTCAGACGACAGCGAAAAATATATATGCAGTTGACGGACAGAACAAAACCGATACTTATCCAGCTGGCGCTGCAAAAAAAAGAAGGAGCAGATAACTGAATTGAAAAGTAGCTATCTCATGAGAGCGGCTTTCCTTGCCGGCCTTATCCTCTCTTTAATGTCTCATCTTAACCTCTGTGCGACGTCAGCCTGCACAGAAACACACAAGTATCTGCTTTTTGGACTTCCCTTCACAATGGTCGGGATTGTATTTTTCCCGGCTGCATGGGCTTCATTTGAACTCGGCCGCAGCCTCAGGTTATTCTCAATATTTTTTGCTATGATGATAGCTGGTGCAAGCGGGGCGGAAGTCGCGTTCCTCTGGATCCAGAAATATGTGATCAGGGAATGGTGTCCGTTGTGTCTTGGTATTGCAGCGACTGTATATATCCTGGCATTTCTGGCCTGTTATGGCTGGACAAAAAATATTCTTTTAACCTCAAAAGACGGGAGAGGAATTATCATGACAATCTTCAAGAAGATATCTCTTATCGCGTTGGTTGTAGTCGCAGGCTTTTTACTTGCTTTCAAGGGCGCACAAAAGGGCGAGGCCCAGGATAAGGCCATGAACCTGTTCCTGGGTGCTGAGAAAAGCGCCAGGGAGCTTTATATCTTTACGGACTGGTTCTGTCCGGCATGCCGAAAGGCCGAGGCTGAGATCGAAAAATCTGTCGCATCAGCTGAAAAAAATGCAAAGATTATCTTTGTCGACGTACCAATACATGCTGAAACCCTCAACTACATGCCGTATAACCTCTCCTTTCTCATGCATGAAAAAAACAAGTATCTGGAACTGAGGAAGGCACTCGGTGGTCTGTCGCTGACGTCAAAAGAGCCATCACCCGAAGAGGTGCAGAAAACAGTAGCGTCTCTTGGCGTGACTTATAAACCCCTTTCTTTCATGCTTGTAACAAAGGGACTGAAATATTGGGAAGAAACAGCAAAGGCGTTCGGCGTCAAATCCACTCCGACTGTCATCGTCACCAATACAAAGACAAAGAAAAAAATTCAGATGGTCGGTTTTAAGGACATTACTGAGCAGAATATTCTGAAAGCCCTTGACGACGTTTCTAAGTGATGCCGGTCACCGGAGCCTGCTGTCACCTGATGTTATAGCCTGATACTCCGCTTCTTAGCTCCGTCGGGTATGGGTGTGGCAGGCCCGTCCGCGCCATCCCGTATTCAAAAGACGTGCCGTTGCCAGACAAATCCTCCCGGTCCTCCGTTGACGGCTTGATTATTCCGTGCTATAAGACAATCGGAAGGGGATTCAACTTTTCGAGAAAAAGCAGATCGTCTTTAAGCCGGTCGTCATCATTTCAGTCGATTCTGCTTTTCATTAATTAGCAAGGGAGGTGTCATGACATTATCTCAGGGAAAAGCCATTTTCATATGGGGCACGGTCCTGTCAGCTGTGATCTTCCTCGCCCTGACATACGATTTTCACAGGAAGGTGGGAAAGCAGACAAACGAAGGCCAATTGGACGTGCATGTTGCGGCAGGAAAGTGGGTCTGGCAGAAGTATAACTGCAATGACTGCCACACGATCCTGGGCATTGGGGGTTATTACGCGCCCGATGTCACTAAGGTCATGAGTTACAGGGATGCGGACTGGATGCAAAGGTTTATTAAAGACCCGCCTTCGGTATGGCCGGCAGAAAGGAAAATGCCGAATCTCCATCTGAAGGATCAGGAGATAGCGGACGTTATAGCCTTTCTGACCTGGGTAAACGGGATAGACACCAACAACTGGCCTCCGAAACCGCTGGCGGCCGCTTCTGCGCAATCTTCAGCAAAGCCGGGCGAGGCGCTGTTCAAGTCACAGGGATGCACCGCCTGCCATACAATCGGTGGGGTTGGAGGGACGATAGGACCTGACCTTACAAAGGTGGGAGGCAGAAGAAGTAAGGAATGGATAAAAGAGCAGCTGGAAAATCCAAAAACACATAATCCAAATTCAATTATGCCGAGTTATGCGAGGCTTTCTGAGAAAGACAGGGAAGACATTGCAGACTATCTTTCCGGACTGAAATAGAAAGGAACTGAAAGTGAAATACGAAACGCAAAAAATCGCCTACAATTATTTTGTTATTGCGACGCTCCTTTTTGGTCTGCAGGTAATCTTCGGGCTGATAACGGGCGCAAAGTATGTCTGGGACCATGACCCGCTTCTCAACGTTCTCCCCTTCAACACATCAAGGGCAATACACATAAACCTCCTTGTTGTATGGCTCCTCTTCGGGTTCATGGGAGGGACATACTATCTTGTTCCTGAGGAATCCGAAACAGACATATGGAGTCCCAGGCTGGCCAATCTCCAACTTATTTTGTTTTTCATAGTCGGTGTCGCTGCAATCACAGGATACCTATTCGGGTGGTCCTGGGGCATGCCTTTTCTGGAACAACCCACGATTTTAAAGATCGGCATAGTTGTCGTGGCACTGATATTTCTTTTCAACATTTTTATGACAATGATGAAGACAAGGAGATGGACAGTAATACAGGGCGTACTGCTGGGCGGTCTTGTCATGCTTGCAGGCATGTTTCTCTTCGGTATTTTCTTCATGAAGAACCTCACGACGCAATACTATTACTGGTGGTGGGTCATCCACCTGTGGGTCGAAGGCGCCTGGGAGCTGGTTACAGGCTCTATAATGGCTTTCATATTACTGAAACTGACCGGAGTGGACCGGGAAGTGGTCGAAAAGTGGCTCTATGTTGAAGTCGGACTTGTGCTTTTCACAGGCATAGCGGGCACCGGTCATCACTATTACTGGATCGGCACCCCGTATTACTGGCTTTGGGTCGGCGGAATCTTCAGCGCCCTCGAACCGGTTCCTATATTATTCATGGTCATCGATACCCTAAGGGACGTAAGAGAGAGGAAGTTCGAGATCGAAAACAGAATCGCCTTGTTTTGGGCTGTTGGATGCGCGATAATGCACTTCTTCGGGGCCGGCGTTTGGGGATTTGCACATACGCTTCCTCAGATAAACAAGTGGACCCATGGAACACAGATCACGGCCTCACATGGGCACTTCGCTTTTTTTGGCGCATATGCCATGCTTAACTTGACGCTCATCTATTTTGCGGTCCCGCGTCTCAAGGGCGTAAAGATCCTACAAAGCGGTAGGGGCCTGATTGCCCTGCGAATGATGGTATTTTCGATGTTCCTGATGGTCCTCGCCCTCGCGATTGCCGGGATAGTGCAGGTATATCTGCAGAGAATCCTTGGAATGGACTATCTGTCGACTCAGGGATTTATGACGCTCTGGTATGCTGTTTTCTGGGTATGCGCATGGGGCTTTGCTTCAGGAGTTATTTTGTACAT
>JBAIXS010000012.1:0-10658 GCA_037916395.1 Candidatus Sulfobium mesophilum | reverse complement strand
CGATAATTCCGCCTACCAGAAAGGATATGAGGACTGTACCACCGTTGTTGTCTTCTTTATCAAACATTGAGCACCTCCTTGAGTCGAACTTTCTTAAAGGGTATCATCAAGTTTTGCCCAGGTCAACTGCCGTATTTGCAACACAGCCGTATTGCACAATTTGCAAAGTCCGGAAAAAAGTTGATTGCGTTGTGCGCATATGGTGTTCGCTCGCACTTTTAACTCTGATAGGAAATCTGTTATATTCGATGAGCGACGCAGGGAGGTGAAGATGGGAGTTCTTGAATGCATAGGCAATACTCCTCTTATAAAGCTTGAGACCATTAACAGCAATCCTCATGTGACGGTGTTGGCTAAACTTGAGGGAAACAACCCGGGCGGCTCTGTTAAAGACCGAATCGCTCTTTATATGATCAGGGATGCTGAAAAGTCAGGCCGCATAAAAAAGGGAGATATGGTACTGGAGGCGACGTCTGGCAACACGGGCATAGGGCTTGCCATGGTAGGCGCGGCAAAAGGATACAAAGTGAAACTTGTTATGCCTGAATGCGTAAGCCTCGAACGAAGGAAGATACTGGAGGCCTTTGGCGCCGAGCTTGTACTCAGCCCCGGGAAGGAAGGGACTGACGGCGCAATCAGACTCGCGCATAAGATAATGGCTGAGTCACCGGGCAAATATTTTATGCCCAATCAGTTTGACAACCAGTCCAATGTAAGGGCCCACTATGAGACTACCGGAAAAGAGATTATAGAGCAGACCGGCGGAGACATAGACGTCTTTGTCGCGGGTATGGGGACAACCGGCACGCTCATGGGTGCCGGGAAGAGACTCAAGGAATTCAGGGCTGGGATAAAAATTGTGGGTGTAGAACCCCCTCTCGGTCACAGAGTGCAGGGACTTAAGAATATGAAGGAATCGATAGTGCCCAAGATTTATAACGAGGCGGCCCTCGACGAGAAAATAAACGTCAATGACGACGAAGCATTCGATACAACCAGGCTGCTTGCCCTTAGAGAGGGTCTTTTTGTCGGTATGAGCAGCGGGGCCGCTGTCTCCGGGGCGCTGAAGATTGCTGAAAAGCTGGGGAAGGGGAGGATTGTCGTTATACTTCCGGACAGGGGGGACAGATATCTCAGTACTGCGCTATTTACTTCGGTCTGCGCCAAATGCCCGCCGTGATGCGGATGGGCGCTGATTCAGGAAGCAAAAAGTTTTAGTTCCGGGAAATCTCCTCAGAAGGCATCAGGCAGGAAAGGACCATACTTACGAGGCTTATCACCAAGGCTCCCCAAAAGGCGGCCTTAAACCCCTCGACATGAAATCCGAGTTTGAATTCTCCGGATAGCCACGAAGTCAGCATCAGCATCAGGGCGTTTATGACAAAGGTAAACAGTCCCAGAGAAAATATCAATAGCGGCAGGGCGAAAAGCTTAATAAAAGGACGAATGAAAGTATTTACGAGCCCGAATATTGCTCCGACGATGAGTATTCCCCACCACGCCCCGTTATAGACAAGCCCGGGCACCCATTTTATCGCCAGCATAATCGCGATGGTATTGATAAGCCACTTGATTAACATTTCATTTAGCTCTATAGCGCCGTAAGCTTCCTAATCTGAACTGATTGCTGTGTATAAACCACCATATTTGTATTTCGTCACTCCCCGACTTTCTCGGGGAATCGATGTCTTTGAAGAGTTTCCGGATTGTCCGGTTAAGCCAGGACAATGACAAATATTACTCTACAGAAAGAATTACAGGGGTGAAATGTCTTTGAGCGGCTTCAATCTCTCGCATTCCGCCCGGGCGAGGCGAGAAATTGCCTCGGAGGTCGTTACGACCGAGAATGAGCGAAAAGACTGTTTCACTCCTGTGTAACATAAAGATATCTAAAGTCCGTACTCCTTCCATCTCGAATCGACCAGCTTTTTAATCTCTTCAGACATGAATATCTCTTCAGGCCAGTCCCTCATCATGCCTTCTTCACGTGTCTTCCTAGTTGCGTCAATTCCCATCTTGGATCCATATCGGGGCCAGTTCGCGGAATGGTCGAGGGCGTCAAGCGGACCGTCGGCAAACACCGTGTCACGCTTCCAGTCAACGTTATTAAGCACCCTCCAGGCCGTGTATGAGAGGTCCTGGACATCAACGTCGTCATCGACCACTATCAGCAGTTTAGCGAACATCATCTGTCCTTTTCCCCAGAGGCCGTTAATGATTTTTTTTGCGTGGCCTGGATAGCTCTTCTTGATAGAGATTATCGCAAAGTTGTGAAATACTCCTTCCATCGGCAGGTTGATATCCTTTATCTCCGGAAAGTCGAGACGGATGAGCGGCAGGAAAATGCGTTCAGTGGCCTTTCCCATATAACAGTCTTCCATCGGGGGTTTGCCGACTATCGTTGCCGGATAGATCATGTCCCTTCGGTGTGTTATGCAGGTCGCATGAAACACAGGATAGGGTTCTGCAGGAGAATAAAAGCCGGTATGGTCTCCGAAGGGGCCTTCTATCCTGGTTTCACCGGGATCAAGGTATCCTTCAATAACAAGTTCGCTGTTGGCGGGGACCTCTATGTCCGAAGTAATGCACTTTACCATTTCCACAGGCGATTTTCTAAGGAACCCCGCAAAGACCATCTCGTCGACGGCTTCCGGAAGCGGCGCGCTTGAAGCATATATGACGGCCGGATCACTCCCTACTGCTATAGCAGCAGGCATGCGTTTGCCAGTCTTCAGATATTTGTCATAGTGTCTTGCGCCGTCTTTGTGGATATGCCAGTGCATGCCTGTAGTTTTTTTGTCATATATATGTATCCTGTACATTCCGCAGTTGGGACGACCTGTCTCCGGGTCTTTGGTAAAGACCATAGGCAAGGTAATAAAGCGGCCCTCATCATCCTGCTGGCCGTCGTGAGGCCAGCATTTCAGCACAGGGAACCTGCTCAGGTCCGGATTTTCCTTTTCCACTACCTCCTGGCAAGGCGCTGTCTTAACCTTCTTTGGGAAGTACTTTGAGAATTCGATGAGTTTAGGCAGAAGAGAAAGTTTTTCTATGAGGCTCTTTGGCGGCGCCTGGTTGAGGAGTTCCTCAATCCTGTGTGCTATGTCATCAAGCCTGTTGACTTCAAGTGAGAGGCACATGCGCTCGAAAGAGCCGAAGAGGTTTGTGGCTACCGGGAAGGGGGAGCCTTTTACTTTCTCAAAAAAGAGGGCCTTGCCGCCACCCGGAGATTTGCAGATGCGGTCCGTTATTTCACTAATTTCCAAAAGAGGGTCCACCTCCGCTTTAACTCGCAAAAGAAGGCCTTTGTTATCAAGTACTTTGATGAAATCTCTTAAATCTTTATACGACATATGGCATCCTCCCTGACGGATAGACAATATAATAACATAGCCAAAGAACCCGAAAATAGCCGATTTATCAATTACTCAATCGAAATTAAACTAAAATCTTCTTGACAAGAAGCTATCTCCTTAATATAATTAAGAAAATTCCTTTAGGGGAGAGGTGTGATGACAAAAGCCGATCTTGTTGATGCGATTTTTGAGAAGGTAGGTCTGTCTAAGAAGGAGGCTCAGGATATAGTCGAGATTCTTTTTGACACGATGAAACTGACCTTTGCGGAAGGAGAGTCAATAAAAATCTCGGGCTTCGGTACTTTTAATGTAAGAAAAAAGATGGCCCGCAGAGGCAGAAACCCCAAGACAGGTCAGGACCTTGAAATTACGCCCAGGCGGGTGATAACTTTCAGGGTAAGCAACCAGCTAAAAGAAGAGATAGAAAAACTGAATGCATAAACCTGCAGCAGAAAATATCAAGACTTCTTTGCCGCTTCCCGATAAGCTTTTTTATAAGATCGGCGAGGTGGGAAAGATAACAGGGGTGGAACCGTATGTGTTAAGATATTGGGAGACGGAATTCCACTTCCTTCGACCGCGGAAGAACAAGGCCGGGCAGCGGGCATACGTGAAGAAGGATCTCGAACTGATTATGCAGATCAAAAAGATGCTGTATCAGGAGAGATATACGATAGAGGGCGTAAGAAAGAGGTTTGGCGAAGGCACGCTGAAAGCGGCTGAACCAGAGATAGCGCCGGACAAGAAAGTAAATAGTTCTCAGAACCCCGCCGAAGTTATTGGATTCGTCAAGAAAAGAATCAGAGAGATTCTGGAGCAGCTGAAATAACCGGGGCGTAGCGCAGCTTGGTAGCGCACTCGCTTGGGGTGCGAGTGGTCGCCTGTTCAAATCAGGTCGCCCCGACCAATAAAATCAGGGACTTACAAGGTTTTGTAGGTCCTTGATTTTTTTTGATGTCGTGAAAATGTCGGGGATTTCACAACAAAATCACGACACATATCCAAGTTTATTCGTTGCAGGGAGTCTTTCGAGAAAAAAAATATTATTGAAAGACGCGGACTTATTTTTGTGGACGGTGAATTAATCTCTCATAGAGCATTCGCATACAGAACGAGAGCGTTTTTTAAAATGGAACTGTGATAAGTTCTTCCATTTCCTCATAACTTTGCGTGCCGTACTTCAATGTCGGTTAAAAGATCTCTATTTATAGCCCGACAGAGGCGGCAGGTTTGCTCCAGCATGAGTGGCCTTCGAGGACTTGATGGAGTTTGGTTGGTCGTGACGAGCATGGTCCCGGCCCCAACCTCGGACGAGCGCGGTATTACGCGACATGGTCTCGCCGTGAGATTTACGATTGGCTCACGAGCCTCGGGGCGCGATTCGATAAAGAACGTGGAACAAATGCCAGGCAGTTACACAAAAGGAAATGTTCTGTTTCTATCTGAGTGGTTCCTCTTTAAACACATTTTTATGATACAATGTAATACATAGGGTTACAGGAGGTTTGACAATGTCTACCGTGCAACGAAGTTTTCGTATTAAAGAACCAATAATTCGGGAAATCGAAAGAATCCGAAAAGACAAGGCTGCCAATGCACTCGCTAATGAACTGCTCGAAGAGGCCCTGAAAATGCGTCGCTGCCCAGGTATTATATTCTCACAGGGAATTACCGGAAGACGTGCCCGTATTGCCGGTACCGGCGTCGAGGTCTGGGAAGTCGTATTCGAATATCAAATCGTTGGGGAAGATTTAGAAGCACTAAAAAAGGCTTTACCTCACATCTCGGAAAGACAGCTCATCGCAGCGCTTAACTACTACCGGGCTTACCCCGAAGAAATAGATGAGCTCATAAAGAGTAATGAGGCTATTTCACCCAAGACTGTAGAGGGCCGCTTCTCTTTGCCAAAAGGGAAAGGTCGGTGAAGTTCCTTGTCGATGAGGACTTAAGTGAAGAAATTGCTTCTATACTGAGAGGCAAGGGGGTTGACGCTGTGCACGTCAGAGAGCTTGGTCTTTCCGGAGCCGAAGATCAGGAGGTACTCGATGAGGCTGCGCGCCAAAAACGCTGTGTTATTACACGCAATCGAAATGACTTTCTGGTACTTACCGAGTTCTATTTTCATGAGGGCCGCCCTCACCACGGCGTACTTATAATCCCACGATCTTACCCAGGCAATAAACCGTCCAAAATCGCCCAAGCTATCATAGCTTTATCGCGAAAATGTCCCCACGCTTTTCAACCTTATGCGTTCTTATTCCTTTAAGCCTTGTTCAAGGGGATAAGCGGAGCCTGGTGATCGGGTAAGCGGAGGGCTGTTTCAAGCCCCCTAAGAACCGTGCTTGAAAGTTTTCATTCACACGGCCCAAGGTTACCTAAATACCAGAGTAGTCCCTTGCGCCAAATCCTCTCGCAACCATGTTGTTAATAATATCCTTTCTTTTTTAAATCTTAAAAGATAAAATATCATTGTATTGTTAAATCAAGGAGGTCTATTGAAGCGTTTTATCGATAACGAGCTCAGAAAGTGGAAAAACAACACCCGGCGCAAGCCTCTCATACTGCGCGGCGCTCGGCAGGTCGGAAAGACGTTTTCTTTGAAGGAGTTCGGAAAGAATTCTTTCGATAATATTGCAGTGGTCGATCTTGAGCGAAATCCTGGCTGGCACCGCCTGTTTCAGGGCGATATCAATGCCAAAAGTATCTGCGCTGACCTCGAAATTTTACTCAGGCAAAAGATTACCCCGGGGAAGACACTTCTTTTTATCGATGAGATACAGGCCTGTCCGAGGGCTATTACAGCCCTCCGCTATTTCTATGAGGAACTCCCGGATCTACATGTTGCAGCTGCCGGCTCCTTGCTTGAGTTTGCACTGAAAGATGTTTCCTTCCCGGTTGGCAGGATACAGTTTCTGCAGCTGTATCCATTATGCTTTGCGGAATATCTTGAGGCTATTGGCAATACCGAGGCTGCACAAACAGTGCTTGGAGATCCGATGCAGGTATCTCAATCTGTTCACGATTATTTATGCGAAGAGTTGAGGAAATATTTCTTTGTCGGAGGAATGCCTGAAAGTGTAAAGGCATATGCCCAGTCAGGTTCGATGCAGGAATCTTTTGAGGTACAGAAAGAAATCATCGAGTCCTACAGAATGGACTTTGCAAAATACACTCCTCATGTCGACAGATATTGTTTGGACAGCGTCTTCAGGACGCTTTCACAAAGTGTGGGTCGGCAGATCAAATACGCACGGCTTGCTGAGGGTTACTCAAATCCAACACTGAAGAAAGCATTTGATCTGCTTTGTCTCGCTAATGTGGTGCGCAAGGTGTCATCTGCCAATCCCGAAGGACTCCCGCTGGGGGCCACGTCTTCATCCAAGATTTTCAAGGCTGTTATGATCGATATCGGCCTGATGCAAAACCTGTCCGGCATGTCGGTGGATATCGAATATGCCAAGTCCGATCTGCTCAATATTTACCGTGGCGCCATGGCTGAGCAGTTTGTGGGACAGGAGATGACGGTATCCCAGAAAGGGGAGCTTCATTACTGGGACAGAAAGGCCAAGAGCAGTTCTGCAGAGGTAGACTATCTTGCTGTACTTGATGACAAGATTCACCCGGTAGAGGTCAAAAGCGGTGCATCAGGCAGACTGAAGAGTCTTCATCTATTCATGAATACTTATATAAAAAGCGGAAATGGATTTGTATTTTCGATGCAACAGTATACTGACATGTCTGAAAAAAAGCTCACATTTTTGCCCTTATATTTTGCCTTCTCTGCAACCGGAGGTCTCGGAAAGTAGGATTATTACTCTGTTGAATTCATGTTGAAAATCCAATAGATAAACGTGAGATGGAGCTTTCTGCGACCATATATCAAAGAGATACTGAGGGTTTTACTTTTTATCTTTTCTCTCTCGGGGCTCAAGGCCACATCACTTCTTTACAGGTGCGACCTGCTCCCTCAACTTCCCTGCAGTGGATTGGGCTTCTGTCACAAGCCTGTATGCCGCATAGTACTTAAAGATGTTACGCACGTAGGTTGTTGTCTCCATGCCTATCTTCTCCGCGGTGACGACCTCGACGTTGTTGAACCACTGATCAGGGTCGAGTCCACGCTTCACGGCAATTTTGCGCATCTTCGAGATATTCCCTGGCCCTGCGTTGTAGCAGGCAAATGCGAAAAGCGTCCGGTTCTGCTCGTCGAAGTTCGCGTCTGGGAAGTTCTTGGACATGAGCTGATCCAAGTACTTCGCGCCAGCGTGAATGTTTGGCTCGGCCTTGCGGATGTCGCCCACCTTGAGCTCCGCACCGGTAGCCGGCATGAGCTGCATGATCCCAACGGCACCCACGCGGCTCTTTGCGTTCTGATTTAACGCCGACTCCTGATATCCCTGCGCGGCGAGCATCAATGGGTCGAATTTATACTTCCTGCCGTACTGCTCAAAAATGGCGACAAGGTTTTGGAAGCGCTTCTGGTCCTCTGAGGCCGCGGCGTTATTAAGAGTTTTTATAGTTCTCATATATTGGCGCATAGTCTTCGAAACCCCGCCTGTCTGTTTCGCATAGGCCCTATAAAACTCGTTCAATTCGGCTGAGAGCTTGGGGCTGTCCTTGCGGATTGCCCAGCCAACTTTTGTTTTAGGCCGCAAGATAATGTCCTCATGAACCTGCACCTTGGGCAGTACCTGCGCCCACATCTTGGCCTTCCAGTCGTCTACAACGATAGCCTCGAGGAGCCCGCCATTCAGCATCTCGAGCATGTCCTCATCCTCAAGCGCGTCCGGCACGAATACCAGCTTGACCTCGGGCTTGCCGGCTTGCCTGAAGCGTTCGTTCAAAGCTTCCAGACTCAGACGATAGCTTGACACTTTACGCACGTGCACTGTCTTGCCGGAGAGATCATCGATTGACGCGATGGCGGGCGATGCCGGTCCGGTCACCAGCAGTTCCACGCTGATGGCGTTCTCGTCAGGCGCCACAAAATCAACGGACTTCAGCAGTTCATCGAGAACTTTGATGTTGCCCACAGCGACGTCGGCGTGCCCTTCGGTAAGATCGGCAAGCATCTTGTCGCGCGTGGCTGCGACGATGAAGACAGTGAGCGGGCGCTTACCCAGCTTCTTGGCGTATTTCTTGTTCACCCAGCGCTCGAATGCGCGGATCAGGTCGGCGGAAATCCCACGCTCCTGGCCCTTGTCGACGAAGTACAGCGACCGACTGTATGGTACGTAAAACCTTATCGCCCGGCGCTTTAACATCCCGTCGAAGTCGCCCTTCCAAGGCCTGGTAGCAAGAGCCAATCGGCGGGCCTCTGAGTCGCCCCCATTCGCCGCCTTAGAAGGCGCTTGCTGCTTGTTTTCCTCAGGCCGGCTTTGTGCATTGGCCGATATAACGACAAACAGCATAAATATTATCCACATTACGCCAAAACGACTAATGAATCGTGGCATATATTAAAATCCTCCTGCAAACATTTTTTTTCTAAACTTGGCGTTTTTAAGGCGCCATGCCATAATTTCTGCCTAATATACATAGTTTGGGTGGGGAAAGCAAGATTGGTCACACTGCATCGATAAATTCCCATAATCCGCGTGAAAAGGACTTCCTACGACGCTAGAAAGTCAGCCAGGATCACGCCGTCCCTTCGAGCATCAAACCCCTTGTCAGAAGTAGCCGTGTGAGGAGTTGAAAAATATATCGTATAAAAATTTGGCAAAGGTTTATTTTTTCGCGATAATGTCTTACAGGTAACCGTGAGAGACGATCAGCAGAAGAAGAAACCAGGCTTTAAAGACAAACTTGTCCTCGAGATGATTGCGTATTGGATAAATGTGTTGTATCTAACTCTTGTTTTTGTGGTTTTTACGTCCTATAAGAGATTGATACTGGCCAATTATTACATAAGCTACACGAATTGGGGGATCAGTTTTATTAAGGCGTTAGTTCTCGCCAAGGTTATTATGATCGGCGGCGTATTTCGCTTCAGTCGCAGTTTTGAGAGCAAGCCCCTGATACTTCCAACTCTTTTTAAGACTTTTCTATTTACTTTGTGGGTGGCGCTCTTTGCGACTGTCGAATCTGCCATACGCGGGTTTCTGCATGGAAAGGGCGTGGAGGGTGCATTGGATCACCTTTTGAGCGAAGGCACGCATGAATTTTTCGCAAAATGTCTGGTTGTGTTTGTTGCCTTTATCCCCTTCTTTGCCACTAAGGAATTGGGGCGGATACTTGGTAAGGGCAAAATGTGGCAACTGTTTTTCACGAAGGGCCCAGCTGCGTGCGCCGATTTTGGGAAATCTAGGGGAGATCAGTAAAACTGAGAACTATAATTGGTTGTCGGAACGCTGATGCAAAAAAAGGAGCGGTTGCAAAACCGTCAGTGTGTAAACAAACATTAAAGCTGAGGAGGATTGAAATGAACTACTCTTCAATAATTTATGTTTTTTTCACAATCTTTGTCATTGTTTTACAGGGCTGCGCAACACCTCCCCGTCTGCCTGCAGTTCCGCAGGGTTTGGAGGACCAGGCACAGGTGCCGGGGCTTGCGGATGTACGTTACAGGGTTGGCTTCGAAAAGGACATGGCTGCCATGGAGAAGGAGGGCATCGAAGCTTATAAGCGTGAGTTGGAGCACTTTACAGCTACCGGACATTCCGGCCAACTGCCGCCTGCTGTATATCTCGCAGTCTCTGGAGGGGGCGACGCAGGGGCTTTCGGGGCAGGACTGCTAAACGGATGGACAGCAGCCGGCAACAGGCCTGTGTTTAAGCTGGTGACCGGCATTAGCACAGGGGCCTTGATCGGACCCTTTCCATTTCTTGGGTCTTCCTATGATCCCCAGCTAAAGGAGTTTTACACGACAATATCCCCGAAGGACATCCTTGAGAAGCGGGGTCCGCTTGCAGTCATCAACGACGACGCTGTGGCAAGCAACCAGCCCCTCATGAAGCTAGTTGAAAAGGCGGTGACCAGGGACATGATGGATGCAATTGCTGCTGAGTATAAGAATGGACGTTTGATGCTGGTGGCGACAGTCGATCTCGACGCCCACCAGGGGATTATCTGGAATATGACGAAGATTGCCGCAAGCAGTGATCCCAAGGCGGTTGACCTGTTTCGACGTATCCTGATTGCATCTGCATCCATCCCCGGTGCTTTCCCTCCGATGATGATTGATGTCGAGGTGGGGGGCGTGAAATACCAGGAGATGCATGTGGATGGTGGAACCATGGCCCAGGTATTCCTATATCCACCATCATTAAACATCAAGGAATGGGAGCGGAAGGAGAAAGTCGG
>JBAIXS010000011.1:0-26092 GCA_037916395.1 Candidatus Sulfobium mesophilum | reverse complement strand
CTGAGCATGCCTGTTCGTTAGGCTTGAAATTATGGCTGCTTCCGGTGTGACATTTGTCGCAGCCGATATGCTTCATGAAAACGTGCCGGGCGTGCCCATAAGAATTGCTCAAAGTAACGGACCCCTGAGAGACCTCTGAAAGATGACAGTCTTTGCAGGAGTTCCAGGGTGAAATGCGGCCATGGGTCTGCTTTGTTTTAGTGTCCGTCCCTTTTACGACGTAGGAAATGAGCATCTTGTTCTGTTCGAGCATGCTCATCTTATGACATCTCTGGCAGGGGAAATCCCTGTGCTTGCTCATCTGCCAGGTTTTAAACACCTCCTGCATCATGTGGCACTTTGTGCAAAATTCCGGATCTTCTTTTGCAAATGTGTAATACCGGAAACCTACGATTCCCCCCATAACTGTAAGCAGCAACAGCAGAAGCACAATTGCCTTCTGGTTTTCCTCGATAAAAGTCGCGCAGAATGAAGAGAACGATTTCTTAGGCATTTTTTATGTTTCGTTACCTCTCCTCGCCGGGAATTGCGTAATTATACCACCTGGAAAGATTTCTTTTAAACGAAAAACATTGCTTTTTTATAGTTCAGTCGCTGCTCAGAAAACTGAAAAACTTATACAGGAAGAAAGAAAAAATGAAGCCCAAAAAGGCGCCGAAGGCCATGAGCATTCCGAGGACTAAAAGAAATACTATATTGACGATAAGGCTGTGAGAGTCAACTCCCAGGGAAAGAAAGGTATTTAAGTCCTTTGCGATTGCATCGCGCCATGTCCCCTTAAGCGCATCGGCAAACTGCAGATCCATTAATATTGAGACGGCCAGACTGGAAAGTCCGCCAATGATAGCCCCGAATAAGAGGAATTTTTTAGCCCTTCTTCGGTCTTCCATCCATCATTTATTCATCAAATCAAGAAAGTCTTTGTTGCTCTTCGTACCTGAAAGTTTGCCCATAAGAAATTCCATGCTTTCAACGGTGTTGAGGGGATTAAGCACCTTCCGCAGAATCCACATCTTGTTCAGCACGTCTCTGTCCACAAGAAGTTCCTCTTTTCTGGTTCCGGAGCCGTTGATATCGATTGAAGGGAATATCCTCTTGTCGACAAGCTTCCTGTCAAGGTGCAGTTCCATATTGCCGGTGCCTTTGAATTCTTCGAATATAACGTCATCCATCCTGCTGCCTGTGTCGATCAGTGCGGTCGCCATTATGGTCAGACTGCCGCCGGTTTCGATATTCCTGGCCGCCCCGAAAAACCTTTTCGGCTTCTGAAGTGCGTTGGAATCAAGACCACCTGAGAGGACCTTGCCGCTCGTAGGCATGATGGCATTGTATGCCCTAGCAAGCCTGGTGATGCTGTCAAGGAGGATAACCACGTTTTTCTTGCTTTCGACAAGACGCTTTGCCCTTTCTATGACCATCTCTGAAACCTGGCAGTGCCTCTGAGGCGGCTCATCGAAAGTGGAGCTTATTATCTCGGCGGTATTGACCTGCCTTTTCCAGTCTGTCACTTCCTCAGGGCGCTCATCGATTAGAAGGATAATGAGGTGTACGTCTCTGTGATTTTTCTTGATCCCCTTTGCTATTGACTGTAGCAGCATCGTCTTTCCCGTGCGGGGTGCCGCCACTATCATTCCCCTTTGGCCCATCCCCACGGGGGTAATCAGTTCCATCACCCTCGTCGAAAAGTCTGAGGAGTCATATTCGAGCTTCAACCTTTCTGTCGGATAGTAGGGAATCAGGTTATCGAAGAGGGGGCGTTTAACATTTTCCTCGGGCGATTCGTGGTTTATAGCTTCGACTTTAAGAAGGGCAAAATATCTTTCACTCTCCTTGGGTGGTCTTATCTGTCCGGATACAAGGTCGCCGGTCCTGAGGTTGAAACGCCGGATCTGTGACGGGGATACATAAATGTCATCAGGCCCGGGGAGATAGCTGTAATCAGGGGATCTGAGAAATCCGAAGCCATCCGGCAGGATTTCAAGGACCCCCGCTGAAAAAACATTCCCTGTCTTTTCAGCCTGGGCCTGCAGTATTGCAAAGATCAGATCCTGTTTCCGCAGGCCGGCCGCGCCCTCGACCTTTAGTCCTTTGGCCACATCGGTAAGCTCATCGATGGTTTTTTCTTTTAATTCGGAAATCGAGATATTGCTCATTACTAGCTCCTCACTGGGATTTACTTTTTTTGGATTCTTATTTCCCGGAAGGTCTATTCCTATCCAGGCGGGATTTGTTAGTTTAAGAAAAGAACTCCAACTCTTTTAACCTAAATTACAAGAAAATAAATACCTTTGTCAAGACCGGTCCGGGAAAAGGCACTGATTTATCCCAGATCCCAGTTCCCTACCAGGAAAGCGGCTATCTCTGCGGAGACTACATTCTTGCATCATTCCGGGTTTTGACCTCCCAGGCAATTTCTCGCCTCGCCTTCCGCGGGCAATACTGGAAATTTGAAGCCGCTCATTGACGGTCTTCTCCTTACAAGTTGCGGTACAAAAAGCTTATGAATAGTTCGGGTCCAGAAAATCAGTCGGGCGGCTGCCGATCAAAACAGCGTCGGCTCTTCTTTCGGGTCGTTCTCTTTTTTCCTGGACCTCTCCGCCCTATAGCAGTAAGCCTCTTCGATGAGCTCTATGAGATGAATCACCGGTCTGTCTGTGACTGTTCTGCCCAGTTGAAAGACACAACTGGGGCACGAAGTGATAACCATGTCGGCATTGGATTCAACGATCTGCTGCGTCCTCTTTTTAAGCAGCGATGAGGATGTTTCTTTGAAGCAAAGGCAATAGAGGCCCCCGAAGCCGCAGCAGGCGGCATCTGCCCCGCCTGCCAGGTCAAGTCCGGATTTCCTTATTATCTGCCGCGGCTCTTTTTTCACCCCCAGCCCGTAGTACAGATGGCAGGGGTCATGATAAAAGGATGTCTTGCTAATCTTCTCCAGCGGCTTTAGTTTATCCTCAAAGAAGATGGATATATCCATAGCCCTGTCGAGTCCTTTTCCGATAGTCTTTGGATATTCTATCTGCAAAACCATCGTACAGGTCGGACAGGGGCTCAATATCGCATCAACCTTCAGTCTGCTTAAGACACGGTAATTCTTTTTCGCAAGCTCTGCCGCTTCCTTTTCGAGTCCCAGCGCCCTCAGCGGGGCGCCGCAGCATGTCAAGCCTTTCGGGAGAACGACCTCATACCCGAATCTTTGAAGCACGTTGACTAAAGATTCTCCGAAATGCGGGAATGCATAATTTGTGGAACAGCCTGCAAAAATGGCTACCCGTCCTTTCTTCTTGTTGACCTTGAAAACCTGTTCGTTTTTACTGAAGGGAACCTCAGCGAACTCCGGGATGAAAGGTATCATCCCCCGGCGGACAAGGCTGGGGAAAATGAGCCTTTCTCCCAGCCGCAGCAACCTGAAGGTGTAATCAGGCCACCTGGCCCATACTTTTGCAGCGGACCTCAGGAACTTGCGCTTCTTATCGCTTTTACTGAGGAGTGCCCTTCCCTGGTACATAACCTCAAGGATGTCTACGCCGAGGGCGCATGTACCGGAGCACGCCCCGCAGAGGATACAACTGAAGATCCTATCGTTTAGCAAGGGGGAGGGCTTGATTTCGCCCCTTGCAAGGCTATGAAGCAAGATAAGACGTCCCCTTGTCCCCATAGGCTCAAGCGGGTCATCATCAAGCGTCGGACATGGTGCCTTGCAACCGCCGCAACGCACGCATTTCGAGAGAGATTCAAGGTATGCCGATGATTCAGCCTGCATAGAGTGCTAAGAAAGCAGAGGCGGATTTGGTTTCAGATCCTGGACCCATTGTAGCCTGTAAGAACCTTGTTCATATTCCCGCTCCTGTAACCTTCCAGGTCCATCGAGACAAAAGAGTAGCCAAAAGACTGCAACTTCTCTGTTACGAGACGCCTGTTTACGGGATTCAAAAGCACAGGCATATCCTCTATGCTGACCTCAATCCGCGCCGAGTCCCCGTAGTCCCTCACCCTCACTTCGCGAATGCCGAGGGAGACGATAAATTCCTCCGCTTGTTCCACCCGGACCAGGGCCTCGGAGGTTATCCTTCGGCCGTATGGTATGCGCGAGGACAGGCAAGGCGAAGAAGGCCGGTCCCAGGTCTTTAGTCCGAGCTCTCGGGAGAGCGCTCTTATCCTGTCCTTAGAAAAACCCTGCTCGGCAAGGGGGCTTTGCACGCCATGCAGCGCAGCGGCCCGTCTTCCCGGCCTGTAGTCGGTAAGGTCATCCGAGTTGGACCCGTCGAAGATATGCTGAAACCCTTCCTCTTTTGCAATGGTCTTGAGCTTTCCGAAAAGCTCGTCCTTACAGAAAAAACAACGCTCGGGGGTGTTATTTACAAAAGATTCATTCAGGAGTTCATGAGTATGCATGAAGCGATGTTCCACTCCCAGTTCGCTGGCTAACGCCGAACAGGTTTCCCTGTCCTGACGCGGCAATGTCTCTGAGACAGCTGTAACAGCCAATATCCTCATCCGAGCAGCCTTCATCGCGGCAAGCAGAAACGAACTGTCAACACCGCCCGAAAAGGCGAGCACAGCATCCCCGCATTTTTTCAGAAAAGAAACGAGGTCCAGAAATTTACTGTCAGGGATAAGCGGTGTTTCCATGACTTACAATGAGCCCACCTCGTAATTTTCCTGGTGCATCTTATTGTCGGCACGGATCATCACCTTTACGCCGTATTTGCTTTCCACATCCTCTATGCCTAGCATTTCCTCGTCCGAAAGCATCTCGGCTACGACCGGGTGGGCGGTAATTATGATCTTCTGACTGCCGTGTCTCGCAAGCTTTTTTATGGTTCTGAGGATTTCATAACAGAGTGTATCAGGAGATTTTACGAACCCTTTTCCTTCACAATATGGGCAGGTCGTGCTTAAGGTTCTGCCCAGGCTCTCCCTTACCCTTTTTCTGGTCATCTGGATCAGCCCCAGCTCCGAGATATGAAAGATTGTGTTTTTCGCTCTGTCTTTCTTCATTGCTTCAGTGAAGGCGTTGAAGAGTTTGTCTCTGTTTTCAGATTTGTCCATGTCGATAAAATCGATAATAATTATGCCCCCGAGGTTCCTGAGCCTTATCTGATATGCTATCTCCTTCACAGCTTCGAGGTTAGTCTTGAGAATAGTATCTTCCAAACCTTCTTTGCCGACGAACTTGCCTGTATTTACGTCTATAACGGTCATCGCCTCGGTCTGATCGACCACGATATACCCTCCGGACTTCAACCAGACCCTTCTGCCGACCGCCCTCGATATGTCAAGCTCTATTCCGAAGGCATCAAACAGAGGCTCGGCCTCCTCATATAATTCTATCTTGTCGAGCAGTTTGGGAAAATATGTCTTTACAAAATCAATGATCCTGTTATACTCTTCGGCTGAGTCGATGATCAGCCGTTCGACGTCCTGGCTCATAAGGTCACGCACCGACCGGAATACCAGATCCAGGTCGCTGTAAAGAAGCCCTCTTGCAGGCACTCTGTCTTTCTTCTGAACGAGGTTTTCCCAAAGAAGAAGAAGAAAATGGAGGTCTTTTTCGACGTCCTCTTCGGTGGAATCTTCGCTTGCTGTCCTGATGATAAGACCAAAGCCCGGGGGTTTTATCCTCTCGACGATCTCCTTTAATCTGTTTCTTTCTTCCTCGTCGGATATCCTTCTTGAAATTCCCACATGTTCGACGTTGGGCATAAGCACAAGGTATCTGCCGGGCAGCGTAATATATGAGGTGACGCGGGCGCCTTTAGACCCTATGGGGTCCTTGGAAACCTGTACCAGAAACTCCTGCCCTTCCTGGATGATCTCTTCTATCGTCATCTCCGAGCGGCATCTCTTCGGTATCACCCCGAGGGAGTTCTCTTTTTCTTCTTCTTCGAAAAACGGCGCATATTCGTCGGTGTCTGCCTTAATGTCGGCCACGTAAAGGAAGGCGGCCTTTTCGAGTCCAATGTCAACAAAGGCCGACTGCATGCCCGGAAGGATCTTTACCACCTTGCCTTTGAAGATGTTACCTACCAGACTTGCGTCACGCTTGCGCTCGACGTAGAATTCAACGACCTGTCCGCCCTCAAGCAAAGCGACCCGCGTTTCTCCCCTGGTTACATTTATCAGGATCTCGCTGCCCATATCCTCTCGCCTTCTATTGGCTCCATCCAACTCCCTTTCCACCCGAAAACTGCTATGCGGGTTATGTCGAGCTGCTCTGCGGGAACTCCGAAAAGCAGCGGCATCAATTCATTAAGCCTCACCTTCAGCCCGTCCTGTTCACTGAGAGTAACCAGGAAGGTCCTCTCATCCAGAGCCCTTGCGTCTTCAACCATTTTCCTTATATCTGTGAGTCCGTCTTTTCTTTCGACGAGGACTTCTCCCTTATTGAAAAATCCTGAGCAGTCAAGCGCCTGAGCGGCCTTTATCTCATAGATATATCTTACAATAAAACTGTTAAGCGACATTTCATGCTTGTCAAGCAAAGACATCTTGTTTGCCCTTATCCCTTCCGGCAGAACTGTGTTGAGCGCCTCAAGAAATGATTCTTTGCTGATGGGCGGAGTCATTTCAACATCAAGATATTCCCTGAGGCCTGCTACGCCCACGCCGAGTGCAGGGCCGAGGGATATCTTTGGGGAAGGATGAAATCCGCTTGAATATTTTAACGGAAAACCTGCCCTGCGCAGGGCCCTTACAATGGCCGTCATCAGTTCGAGATGGGAGAGGTATCTGGCCTTGCCTGTTTTTGAGTACTCGACCCTGATCTTCACCGACTCATCCGAAAGCGGCGAACAGATATTTTTTTGAGGACTCGCTGGGGATATTCCTTCTGTTTCGATATCCTTTCCCGAGCCGATTTTTCGGCAGATACTTTCTGTTTCTTCCACCTGCGTGCACATGAGTCCGCAGCTGCGGCAGCTTTTTCTGCAGTCGGAAGTGAAGTTGCCGGAGAGCGCGTTTTGGTATTCTCTCAGAAGATAATCTTTTGTGACGCCGGTCTTGATATCTTCCCACGGAAGGACGGCTTCCAGGGGATATGTTCTTTCAGCCACCCTGGAGGCGTCTATTCCGGACATATCCATCGCCTTTTTCCATCTGTCGAAATCGAAGACCTCGGTCCACGCATCGAGCATGCATCCGGCCTTCCACGCAGCCTCTATGAGGGCCGAGATACTCTCATCCCCCCGCGCCAGTACCGCTTCCAAAAGTGACATTTCCTCGTTATGTCCCTTGTACTTTACGCCCCTTTTAAGTAATGCCTTTTTAAGGTAGGAGTTTTTTTCTTTCAGGAAATCGATAGGGTCTTGTCCGTACCACTGAAAAGGCGTATGAGGTTTAGGGATGAAGGAAGAGACGCCCACGCTTATATTTACATGTCTGCCTGTGAGTTTCTTGGATATCTTTATCGCCTGAAGCACCATCTCGGGAATTGCGGCGATGTCTTCCTCGGTCTCTGTCGGCAGCCCGGACATGAAGTAGAGTTTCAGGTTATGCCACCCCTCTGTAAAAAGTGTTTCAAGTGCCCTGACGTAAGTGTCTTCAGAGAAGTCTTTGTTGATTACGGACCTGAGCCGCTCCGTTGCCGCCTCCGGGGCGATGGTGAAACCCGTTTTTCTTACTGCCCTGATCTCACGCAGGATATCTTTGTTTACCGAAGCAACACGCAGTGACGGCAGAGACATGGAAATCTTCTTTGCTCCGAACCTTCTGTTGAATTCCTTCATCAGCGGCTGAAGACACGAATAGTCTCCGGCGCTCAAAGACGTGAAGGAGACATCTTCATATCCGGTATTTTTCAATGATTTTTCGGCAAGTTCAAGAACCCTCTCGGGCGACCTTTCACGGACCGGCCTGTAGGCCATGCCTGCCTGGCAGAATCTGCAGCCCATCGAACAGCCTCTTGCAATCTCGATATTGACCCTGTCGTGGACGATATGGGCATAAGGAAGCACAGGTCTTTCAGGAAACGGGGCGTCTTCAAGGGAAGGGATTATTCTGCGCATAACTTTCTTGCCCCCTCCAAGTAATGGCACGAAGACACCGTCTATTTCAGCAATGGCCCTAAGCAGGCCGTCTTTTCCCTGTCTGCCGCCGTCTTTCCACCCGAGATATGTTTCGAGTATTTCTTTTATGGCCTCCTCGGCATCGCCTATAAAGAAGGCGTCAATGAAGGGTGACATCGGCAAGGGGTTTAGCGTGCAGGGGCCGCCTGCTATTACGAGAGGGCCTCCTTTTTCAAGGCGCTCCTCTGTCCTGACCGCTATACCGCCGAGATCGAGCATATTCAGGACAGTCGGGTATGACAGCTCATACTGAAGGCTGAAGCCTACTATATCAAAATCCTTTAAAGGCAGCCCCGACTCAAGCGAAGAAAGGAGGTCCCCTTTTTTCCTGATAGCGACTTCGAGATCTGTCCAAGGGGCAAAAACCCTTTCGGCGGAGGCGAAAGGAAGCCCGTTGATTATGTCATAGAGTATCTTAAGTCCAAGGTGTGACATCCCTATCTCGTAGATGTCCGGAAAGGCAAGAGCAGTTTTTAGGGGAGCTTTTTTATGGATTGAATTAAGCTCGCTGTTTATATATCTGCTGGGTTTCTGAAAAGATAAAAGGTTCACCTTTAAAGATAACACCCCCCCAGAAGCTTTGGCAAGCAATGAACTTGACTTACTCTTGCGTCAAACTGTTAAATACATCATGAAAATTTTCAGGTTCATGTTTTTTTTCCTGGTGGCTGTTTCAGTTGTTTCATGTTCCGGGAAGTCATCTGTTAAGACCGATGAGCCGTTCGACGCGGAGAAATATTTTATAAGAGCTAACAAGCTCATCGACGATAAGGAATACGCAGAAGCGCGGACTGTTTTGCTTGAAGTCCGGAACAGAGACCTGACAAAAAAATTCGCGCCCCTTGCCCAGCTCAGGATTGCTGATTCCTACGTGAAGGAAGATGAGCCGGAACTTGCCGTTGCCGAGTACAGGAAGTTTCTTGAGATGTATCCTGACCACAAGAATGCCCCATATGCTCAGTATCAGATCGCAATGGTATATTTCAACCAGATCGAGAGCCCGGAGAGGGGCTACAGCGGCGCAGCCAGCGCGCTTGCCGAGTTCGAAAAGCTGAAGCGCGATTTCCCCAGGAATCCTTACAAGGAATTGATAGAGATAAGGATTGAGAAGTGCCGCAACGTCATCGCTGACTATGAATTCCTTGTGGGCGAATTTTATATGAAGAAAGGGGCGTATGCCCCCGCAATCGACCGGTTCGTTGGACTGTTAAAAAAATTTCCCGATTATAAGAAACAGGAGAAGGTACTGATGAACCTTGCCCTGTGCTATAAGCAAACCGGCCAGAAAGAAAAATCCGTGGAGAGTCTCACGCGCATTATCGAAAATTATCCCAGCAGCCCTTTTGCTTCCGACGCTAAAAAGGAACTTTCCAAACTTCAGGCCGGGGGAAAGAAGTAGCGGTCCCCTGTCCGTGAACTATTATCCTGCATTTCTCAACCTTACAGGCAAAAAAGCAGTGGTAGTGGGAGGCGGAAAAGTCGCTCAGAGGAAAGTCAGCGCACTTATCCCTTCAGGCGCGGATATCACCCTGATAAGCCCTTCTCTTACAAAGGAACTCCGGAAGAACCTCTCTGCCGGAAAGATAAGACATATACCCCGCCCATACAGGAGAGGTGACCTCAAAGACGCTTTTTTGGTGATTGCAGCGACAGATTCTGCCGAGACCAACAGAAAGATTTCCAAAGACGCCCCTGCCCTGGTCAATGTGGTGGATGTTCCCGGAGAATGCAATTTCATCGCCCCTTCAGTTGTCAAAAGGGGACATCTTGTTATTGCGATATCTACAGGGGGGGCAAGCCCGGCATTTTCGAGGGCTATCCGGAAGGAGCTCGAGCGGCAGTATGGTCCGGATTTTTCCGGCTACCTGAAATTCGTTAAAGAGATAAGAGTTAAAGCTATGGACGCAATCCCTGAAAAGGGCAGGAGGGAGCGTTTTCTCAAAGGTCTTGCCTCGGAAGAGATACTTGCCAAACTTAGGGCTCGGGGTATCGGGGCGGCTAAAAAGATCATTACTGACAGACTGGATAAGTTGACGAGAGACTTTTGATACGCCAGGCAGCCCCCTGTGTTCTATCGCAGTAGGTCAGTTTGGACAAGTAAAATTATAAGATTGTCATTCCCCGGCGTGATCGGGGATTCAATATCATTACTGGATACTCCGGTCAAGTGTGACCCATCACCCATTCTTTAGTTTTCTGTTCTTTAGTTTTCTTGAAAAAAAGCTATGTCTATGGTAATCTTTTAGACTTGAGCGGCCCGCATTTTGCGGGCTGAAAATTCACACGCCGGCTACAGTCCTGTCACATGGTCCCTAAACGGGGTTGACAGGGCAGGCGGAGGAAAAACCACAGGAGGCTCACAATGGTAGTTTCAATGAAAGAATTGCTTGAGGCCGGGGTACATTTTGGTCATCAGGTAAAGCGCTGGAACCCGAAGATGAAGAAGTATATCTTTGGCGAAAGAAACGGCATCTACATAATCGACCTTCAGAAGACCCTGAAGGGGCTTGAGGAAGCCTACAATTTTGTGAGGGATGTTGCGGCCACGGGGGCGGAGGTGCTTTTTGTAGGCACCAAGAAACAGGCCCAGGACGCGGTCATGGAAGAGGCCAACAGGTCATTGGCATATTTTGTCAATCAAAGGTGGCTTGGGGGGATGCTGACAAATTTTACGACGGTAAAGAAGAGCATTGAAAGACTGAAGAAGATAGAGACGATGAAAGAAGACGGGACAATGCAGCTTCTTCCTAAAAGGGAGGCATCCTCTCTTGAGAAGGAAAGGGGGAAGCTTGACAAGAACCTCTCAGGGATTAAGCCGATGAAGGGGCTCCCGGGGGTGATGTTCGTGATAGACCCCAAGAAAGAAAGGATCGCGATAGCCGAGGCCAGGAAATTATCTATTCCGATAGTCGCCGTGGTCGATACGAACTGCGACCCCGACGAGGTCGATTATGTCATACCCGGAAACGACGACGCCATAAGGGCGATAAAGCTCCTGACGTCAAAGATCGCCAATGCTGTAGTTGAAGGCAGGGCGGCTCTGTCAAAGGCGACTCAGCAGGAGGCCGAAAAGGCCCAGGTCGCTGAAAAGATCGAGGCGGAAGAGGCGCAGGAGGTGACAGAATGACTACAATATCGGCTGACGCAGTTAAAGATCTAAGAGAAAAAACAGGCGCAGGCATGATGGAGTGCAAAAAAGCACTCGTTGAAAGCTCAGGAGATTTTGAAAAGGCTATAGACCTTCTCAGGCAGCGAGGTCTGGCGACAGCAGCTAAAAAGGCCGGCAGAACAGCCTCGGAAGGCATGATAGGGTCTTACATACATATGGACAAAATAGGCGTGATGATGGAAGTTAACTGTGAAACGGATTTTGTGGCGAGGACCGATGACTTCAGGGAAATGGTAAAGGACATCGCCATGCATATTGCAGCCTCAAATCCGGGCTATCTTTCGCGGGAGGAAGTACCCCAGGATGTGATTGAAAGAGAGAAAGAAATCTACAGGGCGCAGGTCACAAACAAACCGCCCCAGGTTGTAGACAAGATAGTTGAGGGGAAACTTGAGAAGTTTTATTCGGACACCTGTCTTTTGGATCAGATCTTTGTGAAGGACCCTGATCAGAAGAAGAAGATAAAAGACCTTATCACCGAGAAGGTCGCCAAGGTCGGAGAAAATATCGTTGTAAGACGGTTTGTCAGATATCAGCTTGGCGAAACCAGGCCTTCCGAGCCAAAGAGCTGCTGAGAGATATATGCCGCTTAAATATCAAAGGATACTCCTTAAGCTAAGCGGAGAGGCCCTTATGGGCAATAAGGGGTACGGTATAGACTCCGCTACCGTGGATTTTTTAGCGAAGGAGATCCGGGATGTCGCCTCGATGGGCGTGCAGATATCCATTGTGATAGGAGGCGGCAATATCTTTAGGGGAGTTCAGGGAAGCCTTGAAGGGATGGAAAGGGCTTCGGCTGACTACATGGGAATGCTGGCCACAGTGATTAACGCGCTTGCTCTTCAAAACGCCCTTGAAAAATATGACCTTCCAACGAGGGTGCAGTCCGCCATAGAGATGCAGGAACTGGCTGAGCCCTATATCAGAAGGAAGGCGATGCGGCATCTTGAAAAAGGAAGGATAGTCATATTCGCCGCAGGCACAGGAAACCCTTACTTTACCACTGATACGGCCGCTGCCCTCAGGGCGATGGAGATCGGGGCTGATGTCATCATGAAAGGGACAAAGGTGGACGGGGTTTATTCTTCGGATCCGGTGAAGGACCCTAAGGCCAGGAAATTCTCGGAGCTTACGTACATGGAAGTGCTGAAGAAAGGCCTTGGCGTGATGGATTCCACAGCGGTCACTTTATGTATGGACAATGACCTTCCTATTGTGGTATTTAATTTAAGGGGCAAGGGAAACATTCGGCGAGCCGTTGAGGGGAAGAAAGTCGGCACACTCGTCAGAGGGAACTATGGAGCAAGAGCTAAGAAAAAAGACAGCTGAGCGGATGCACGGTGCTCTTGATTCGCTCAAGAAGGATTTTAGTTCGATAAGGACCGGCAGGGCGAGTCTTGCCCTTCTTGACGGTATCATGGTCGATTATTACGGCACTCCCACGCCTTTGCAGCAGTTGGCAAGCCTTAGCATTCCGGAAAGCAGGCAGATAGCGATCCAGCCATGGGAAGGCCGCATAATCTCCGAGATTGAAAAGGCCATTATGAAATCCGACCTGGGGCTTACCCCTATGAACGACGGCAAGGTCATCAGGATAACAATTCCCGTGCTTACAGAGGAAAGAAGGAAACAACTGGTTAAGGTTGTCCGGAAAAGGGCCGAAGAAGCGAAGGTTGCCGTACGTAACGTCAGGCGAGACTCCAACGAGGAGCTCAAGAAGCTTGAAAAGGATAAACACATCTCCGAAGATGACGTGAAAAAAGAACAGGAAGAGATACAGAAGATTACTGATTCAAACATCAAGAAGGTGGATGAGATACTGCAGCACAAGGAAAAAGAGATAATGGAGGTTTAGCAATGAACAGCAATTTTATGCTCAAGGTAGAGGACGCAAAGCTTCCGGATATCCAGAAGGCCCTTCAGCAGGCCGGCATCAAGGTCAGAAGCATCATAGAGGTCTTCAAAGAGGAACCAAAGAAAGAAGAAGCGAAATAATGGCGGGAAAGAAGAAAGCCGCACCCCCTAAGAAACGCGTGTCGACGGCATCGTCTTCTAAGGCTCTCCGGAATAATGAAGGTGCGAAGTCTTCAGGCAAAGGGAAGGCGCAGTTGGCCAAGACCGTACACAAGCCTGCAAAAAAGAGCACTCCATTAAGGAAAAAACCTGCCGTCAAGAAAGTCACAGCTTCTAAAAAGGCGCCGGCGAAAGCCAAAGCAGCGGCGAAGACGAAACTTAAAAGAGCTTCACAGACTCAGAATGCTGCTGTTACGCTAAAGGATATTAAGCGGTCGCTTATAAACAAAAGAGAGGCGATCGTGAAAGAGGCAAAAGAGGAGATCGCCAAATATATAAGCGGCGAAAACCGGCAGCTTGTCGACACTGCGCTTGATGAAGGCGACTGGGCTGTTGTCGACATCTCCGAAGACATTAATCTCAGGAGGCTGGCCACTCACCGCAGGGCCTTGCACGATATCGACGAAACCCTAAGAAAGATTGCAGAGGGCACCTACGGCATATGCGAGGAATGCGGCGAAGAGATAGGGGAAAAGCGGCTGCATGTTCTGCCTACCGCAACGCTGTGCGTTACCTGCCAGGGAGATAAGGAGCGTCTCGAGGCGATCGAGAAAGAGGTGCCTACGGGCTAGGAGTTCAGGACTTCCAGCTCTTAAGGCGGGTCAATCTGGCTGATGCATCTGCCGTAAACTTCTGAAAGAATCTTGTCAGCGCCTTTTGAAAGCAAGTCCTCGGCAAGCTTTACGCCGACGGCTTTTGCGTCTTCGGGCTTGCCTTCAGTGCGCGAGCGGATGATTCTGTCACCCGAAACACTTCCCACAAGTCCGTCTATTACTATCTTCCCTTCCATAAGTCTGGCATGCGCCGCAATCGGCACCTGGCAGCCCCCCTCCAGTCTTCTCAGGCAGGCCCTCTCTCCTCTCACGCAGATCTCTGTATCATAGTGATTTAGCGGAGAGATAAGGTCGTGAATGAATTTGTCGTCTGTCCTGCACTCGATTCCTACAGCCCCTTGTCCTATGGCGGGCAGGCTAATCTCCGTTGATAGTATTTCTGTTATTCTGGCGGCCCAACCGAGTCTCTTGACGCCCGCAGCGGCAAGAATGATCGCATCGAATTGTCCTTCGTCAAGTTTCCTGAGCCTTGTATCAAGGTTGCCGCGCAACTGCATCACCTTAAGGTCAGGCCTCATATTAAGGAGCTGGCATGACCGTCTGAGGCTGCTCGTTCCTACAGAAGCACCCTGCGGCAGTTGGTTGAAGCTCTGGATTCTGAAGGTCTCACCCTGCATTTGTGAAAGAAACGCGTCGCGCGGGTCTTCACGCCTGCATATTACCGCAAGATGAAGGCCCTGAGGGAACTCCGTCGGCACGTCTTTCATGCTGTGGACGGCCAGGTCAGCTTCTCCGCTAAGCAAAGCCTCCTCTATCTCTTTGACGAAAAGCCCCTTGCCTCCGACCTGCGCAAGCGGGACATCGAGTATCTTATCGCCTGTGGTTTTGATCTTGTTCAACTCCACTTTAAGCGCAGGGTTCAGTCTCTTTAGCTCCGACCTTACCCATTCGGCCTGCCAAAGAGCAAGCTTGCTGCCTCGCGTTCCTATAATGACCTTATCTTTCATGACTGTCTAATGCCTCCCATTTTTCAAAGGCCCTCTATTTTACCTTTTTCTACCACCGGAAATAAAACCCATCAGCACGGACTCTGCGGCAAAATAAAAATTGCGGCAATTATTGCAGGGATGTGCGGAAGAGACTTTATCTCTGTCATCTTTGCAAAATCATCGTAATTTAGAGTTTGTCCAGCAAAAAAAAATCAACAATTCGTCATTCCCCGACTCGATCGGGGGAATCCACTCTCTCAGCATCTTCTGGATCCCCGGGTCAAGCCCGAGGATGACATTCGAATACAAATCGTACCATGATAAGCCGACTGGACTATGTTTCTCTCTTATCCCGCGGTCCTGGTGTCCGCTCCCCGGCCTTAGTTCCCTCAATAGCACCATAGGGGCCGTTAAGGACCCTTCTTGCACCGGCAAAATTATTTTTGAAGTGTTCGTCAGAAAGACTGCTTACTGCCACACCTTTTTTCCCCTGGCTGGAGTGAATAAAGTTTCCGTTTCCTATATAGATGCCCACATGAGTTATCCTGCTTGCCTTTGCTGATTTAAAAAAGACGAGATCGCCGGCCTTCAGTTCGGCAAGCGGGACATCCCTCCCTTCTTCGGCCTGCAGATAAGAGTCCCTTTTGAGATATATTCCATTTAGCCTGAATGCGGTATATACAAATCCTGAGCAATCCATCCCGCCGCTGGTGATCCCGCCCCACCTGTAGTCTGAACCGTGAAACTTGGATGCCTGCAATATATCCTCAGCCGTAATCTCTTTCGCGGCAAGTTCGCTCTCAACCAGGACCGCCTCGGCAGGGAGATATCCAGTTGAACCGTCCGGCACGACCACCTCATATCGTCTGTTGTCTTTGCCGAGGAAAGGAAGCCGGGTGCCGGCGTAGACATTTATGAACGAGCCGTCCCTGAAGGTGATTCTTGCCCTGGCGTTTTTTACCCTGACGAAAGGCTTATCCTTAGCGGAATAGGCGGCCGGGGTAAAGGAGATATCGTCTTTTCTGATCCACCCCCTGTAACCCTTCTGTGAAGGGATATAGCCATAGGCCCAGCCCTTATCTTCCTTTGTCACTCTGAATTCATCACCTAAGAGGACTTGGGTCACCCGCTCGGATTCCCGCGAGTTACCGGCGAATACGTCCGAGCTTGGCGTACTTACCACTGAGGACCTTTCCCTGTCCTCCTTGCCCCGGAAGATGGTATTTTCGACTTTCTTCCCGACAGACTTGGGCTTACGTGGCGACGTGCCGGCAGACGCAAATGAGGATATTAAAAAAAATGTCACGAAGCAGAGGATAATTTTCAATGTTTTGGTATTTATTTTACTCATGGCATCCTTTCGCCTTCTCCTATCATGAGCATGTTGGCTATCTCAATCCCTTCTTCAAGTTCCGGCGAGGAAGGCATCTGCTTTAGACCCTGGACATAGACATTTCTTGCATTCACATACATGCCAAGAAATAGATAGACCCGCGCAAGCCTTTCATATATGAGGACAGTCTTTGGACTAAAAGAAAGCGCCTCCCTGTACATTGCGATGGCCTTTGAGGGTTCATTCCTGTCTTCATATATTTTCCCCAATATGGTGCGCGCCTTTACAGCATCGGGGTTTGACTCAACATACTTAAGGAGCTTAGTCTCGGCGGTTGCATGATCTCCGGCAATAAAAGCCCTTTCCGCTTCTTTGTAAAGACTCGTCTCAGTGACATGAATGACAGCATATCTGCTTTGGTCAATCTTTATGACTTCGCTGATCTGCCCTTCTGACATATCTGACAATGCCTTCTGAATGGATGCATGAAGGGACTCAAGACTGACCTCCCCGAGATAGCCATACTCTTCCCTCGTTTTTTCATCGACAGATTTTTCCTTCGCAAGGATGGCGAACGACTTTCCCTTTCTCACCTCAGACAGGATATCCCTGGCATCAGACTCCTTGTCAGTGAAAATGATCCTGATCTGCATTTTTTTCTCTTTTTTGTTTGTTGAAGCCGCGTTGTTTGAGAGGCCATCCTCTGACGACACAGCAGCCGGTATCTCCTCTTTGGGTTTGGCTGCCTCTTGCGTGTCAGTTGCTTCCTCGAGTTTTTCAGATTTGGCTGTTGAGGTCACATTGTTTGAGGGCCTGTCCTTCGGCGACACAGCAATCGTCATCTCTTCGCCGGGCTTGTCTGTCTTCGGCGCTTCAGTCGACTTCTCGACTACTTCAGAAGATTTACGTTCAGCGGGCGCCTCTCTGTCTTCCCTTTTGGGCCTGTCGTTCCCTGCTGCAACGAGGCGCCCTTTGGTTTTTTTCAGTCCCGTCATCAAAGGCTTTGAGCCCGGGATATGATAAAGTCCTTCTTCGTAAAGGTCCTTTGCCTGCTGAAACTCTCCCATATGAAGATACAACTCCCCAAGACGCAGATAGGCTTCCTCCCTGCCGGCATCAAAACGCAGCGCCTCTTTGTAATTCATTTCAGCTTCTTTCGTCTCGTTCGCAGCCTCCGCTATACGGCCAAGAAGTATCCGGGCCTTTACCGCATCGGGGTTAAGCTCAACATGTTTCAGAAGGTTCATCTTCGCATTCTTGAAATCTCCCGATTTGAAGGCCCTGGCACCATTTCTGTAGCGAGTCATGTCAACTGCAAGAACAATCGCATATCTTTTGTCCGCGAGTTTAAGCACACTGCTGAGCTCGCCTTCACGTAATCTTAGCGCAGCATCCTTTAAAGGTTTATCCAGGGCACCAAAGGCCACCGGTTCTACCTCCCCGAAGTGGTCCCTGCTTTTCTTATCGATCGACCTTTCCTTTGCGAGGGCGGCAAAGGACCTGCCGCTGGCTACCTCGGCAATTATGTTTTCCGCCTCTGTCTGAGTATTTACCAGGATAATTCTGACAACAGGACTTGGACCTGCAAAGAGGGGCGAAGCGGGATGCAGGAAATACAGCAATAAAAAAATAAGCCCGGCAAGTAATCCTTTTCCATACAAATGAAATATCCCCGCCGGATATTTTTTGGAGATATGAAGAGAAGTCTTCATGCGCCGTCTTTTCCTTTACTCTACATCATCGCTTCGATACTTTAAGAATTGATATCTTTCTACTCTTCTTCGCCGTCTATACCGTAAAGTTTTTTTATCATTGCGATGAGTTCGTCCCTGTCTTCGGTATCCTCTTTCAGTGCTACTGTAGGTGGATGGATGAGCTTATTTATGATCGCAGCCGCCATATACTCCACGGCCTTCATCTTATCTTCATCAAGATCATTAATCCGGCTCTTTAATTTTTCGAGTTCCTCTGTCTTTATCTCCTCAGCCTTTTGCCTGAGGGCCACGATAGTGGGGACCGAATCGAGCGACGACATCCATCTGACGAACTTATCCACCTCTTCATCGATTATCTTTTCGGCCTTTTCTGCCTCAATTTTTCTGCCGTGGATGTTGGCGTCGACAACTTCCTGAAGATCGTCCACGCTGTAAAGGTAGACGTTGTCAAGCTTGTTTATCTCCGGGTCAATGTTTCTGGGGACGGATATGTCGATGATGAAGACAGACTTTTGCTTTCGTTCCTTCATGACTTTGTGCATCTGTTCCTTAAGAAGGACATAAGACGGCGCGCCGGTAGAGCATATTATGATATCCGTATGAACAAGCTCAGTGAGAAAATCTTCAAACTTCACAGGCTTGCCATTAAATTCGCGGGCAAGTTCGCATCCCCGCTCATAAGTGCGGTTGACGACCATTACGTCCTGAACGCCGTTGTTCATCAGATGGCGGGCTGCAAGCTCTGCCATCTCACCCGCTCCCATGAGCATGAAGGACTTCCCCGCAAGGTCGGTAAATATCTTTTTTGCGAGTTCTACTGCGGCAAAGCTGATCGATACGGCATTCTCAGCAATCTTTGTCTCGGTCCGCACCCTTTTGGCAGTGGAGATTGCCTTTTTCATGAGCTTGTTAAGGAGCACGCCTGTTGTTTTTTTGTTGAGGGCGAAATCAAAAGAGTCTTTAATCTGCCCCAGTATCTGGGGTTCTCCCAGTACCATCGAATCAAGGCTCGAAGAGACCCTGAAGATATGCCTTATAGCTGTTTCCGCCTCATGCACATAAAGCGATTTTTCGAAATCCTGCCTATTGAGGCCATGGAAGACAGCGAGGAAATCCTTGATATGGTCAGCCGCGGCACTGCCCTTGCTGGCACAGACATAGAGCTCGACCCTGTTACAGGTCGAAAGCACAGCAGCCTCCTTTACTTCCGGTATCTTCCTCAGGCCGAAAACCCCTTCTTCAAGCTTTGGGCCGTTGAAGGCGAGCTTTTCTCTGATGTCGACACTTGCCGTCCTGTGGTTTACTCCTATTACGAGGACTTTCATCAGAATATGTGTTTGCTTTGCAAAATAAAGTTAACGCCGAAGAACGTAAACAGCACGACACAGAAACCTAGTATAGAGAGTATGGCGGCGCGTTTTCCCCTCCAGCCGGCGATGAGCCTTACGTGGAGGACCACGGCGTATATAAACCAGGTAATAAGAGACCAGACTTCCTTGGGGTCCCACCTCCAGTAACTCCCCCATGCGCTTTCGGCCCATAAGGCGCCGGATATGATCGCAAGCGTCAGCAGAGGGAACCCGAGGGTTATGAGTTTGTAGTTGATCTCATCGAGTATCTGCAGACTCGGCAGTCTTTGAAACAGCCCGCCAAGATGTTTTGATTTTACATAATGTTCCTGCAGGAGGTACATTACCCCGATGCCGAAGGCCATGGCAAATGCCGCGTCCCCCACAAAGGCCAGGACTGTATGAATCCCCAGCCAATAACTCTGAAGCACCGGGCTTAGGGGTTCTATCTTGCGGGGCAGCATTGATGACGAAAGCATGAGAATAAATACGACCGGCATGATAAAGGACCCCAAAAGCCCTATTCGGTAACGGTATTCAAGAAATAAAAATATCATCACGATGCACCATGAGAAAAATGAGGACGCCTCATGGAGATTAGCAATGGGGATATGCCCTGAAATCACATACCGGGCGATTATATTTGAAGAATGGAAAAGAAAACCAATTACAGCGAGACTCAGCATGATTATAGATGTTGTCCTCGTCCCCTTGAAAAGCTCCATGATGCAGACAATCGAGGCCGCAAAATAGAAGGTGAGGGCGATTTCGAAGAGGTAGATTTCCATCAGAAGCAACCAAGCTGACAATCTTTGATCTTTATGCCCAGTTCATCGGCTGCTGTTCCCACTTCTTTATAAGGAAGGCCAAGTCTTACAGCCAATTCTCTGGCCTCGGCGCAGGAGAGTTTTCCATCTTTCGCCTTCTTCAGCATCTCTTCCTTAAGGTTTTCTTTCATTAAATGCAAGATTGTTTAAAAACAAATAGTTTAGTAGAATTTATGCCTTATCGGCAGAATTAATTTTACCTTATTGTGTTTCAAAAACACAATTTACCAGCCCAAAAGTCACCATAATTTAGTGCTCATGTATCATCATTTTTTTGACGGCGGGTCTTGGTTAATATCCGACGGGTATTCCGGATTCAAACATTTTTAGTGCGATCCCGAGTTCATCGTAGGTCAGCAACCTTGGCAAGGATACGGCCGAAGACCGCAATACGGGCAGGAACTTTCCGTTTTCATAATACCCGATCTCAATAGCCACCTTCCTGCCAGGCGTCCCCAGTTCAAAGAAAGCGCGTCCGACCCTTCCCTTAATTTTAATATCAACAAGACCTTCCCGCTCTGCTCTCGGCGTTTCCCTATCGGGAACATTAAATACGCGCATAGTGAAGCCGTCCCTGGCGCGCCGGGCCTCTTCTTTTCTTATCTCCCAGTCCACAAATACCATGTTGGGATCCACGGCAATCAGGATGATCTCATCTTCCCCGTATTCATCTGGCAATTCTATAGCGGATACTTGTTTAAGGACTTCTTTGGTTTTTGGAACCAGAACTTTATTAGTCTCAGGTCCTGCTTCAGGTTTCGCAGTCTTAAGCGGTTTTACTGCAGGAGGTTTGATGCTTGGGCCTTTTGTTTGTTTTGTTACGGAAGTTTCGGCTTTCTGTATTTCTTTGATTCCCTTTACCAAGACTTCTTTTCTTTTAGGAATCCTGGCCTTCTCCTCCTCCGGGCCTGTTTTCGGTTTTGCAGCCTTAAGCGGTTTTTTTGCAGGGGAAGGTTTGATGACAGTGCCTATTGGTTTTTTTGTTACGGGAGCTTTGACTTTTTCTATTATTTTGACAGCTTTTTTCCCGGTCGGAGAAGAAATTTTTTTGGCGGACGAAGGGACCTTTTTCAGAGCGCCTTTAGGGCTCTTCTTTCTCACTTTTTTACTAAGAGGCTCAGGTTTTGCAACCTTTTTTTTAATCTTTTCTGTTTTGATCTGAGCCGGTTTTAGAGATTTTTTTGAAGACCCTTTTTTTGCGGCCTTTAAGGTGAGGGCTTTCAGATCTTTTTTTGCTTTATACGGTTTTTTAGAAGTTTTTTTTAAGGCGGAGGTTTTTTTTTCTTTTTCGAGGGACTTAGCAGAAGTCTTTACGGCTGACTTTATCTTTTTCTTTGCTGACGAACGAGGGGGAGAACCTTTGCCGGGAGTTTTCTTCTTAGCCGGCGCGGTCTTGGGCGCGGCAGGAGTATCTTTCTTTGTATTTTTTGTTTTCATGCCTTTCAGGCGTTTATTCTACCAAATCCAACAGACCTTAATATATATCATTTAATGTGCCTCTGCCCAGTTTTGGCCTTGACCCAACTCAACTTTCAGAGGTACGGACAATTCTACAGCCCCTTCCATTTCTTCTTTTACAATGACCCGGACCTTTTCCAGTTCGTCACATGGCAACTCGAACAAAAGTTCATCATGCACCTGAAGTATCATTTTCGCCTGCATGGCCTCTTCCCTGAACCTCCTGCTTATCCGTATCATGGCGATTTTGATGATATCCGCGGCAGTGCCCTGAATGGGCGAGTTGACCGCCAGCCTTTCGCCCTGCTGCCGTATATTTTTATTATGACTTTTAAGTTCCGGCACCGGCCGCTTTCTTCCAAAAAGTGTAGCTACATAGCCCTGCCTGGCAGCCTCCTCCAGTGTCTTCTCGGTATATTTACTGACGCCCGGATGGCGGTCGAAGTATTGGTTTATATATTTCTGAGCATCCGCCCTTTCTATGTTTAGGGTCTCAGAAAGGCCGAAGGCTGAGATCCCGTATATAACGCCGAAATTTACAGTCTTTGCAGTCCGCCTCATGTCCTGTGTCACTTCATCAAAGGGCACTCCGAAGATCTCCGCCGCTGTCCTTATATGAATATCCAGCCCTTTGTGAAAAGCCTCATTCAGCCCTTCGTCTTTGCTAATATGCGCAAGCACCCTCAATTCGACCTGCGAGTAATCGGCTGAAAGCAGCAGATTGCCCTCTTCTGCGATGAATGCCTGCCTTATGCGCCTGCCCCATGGGCCTCTTATCGGGATATTTTGAAGGTTAGGGTCGCTGCTGCTGAGTCTTCCGGTGGCAGTGGCTGCCTGATTGAAGGATGTATGAATACGGCCGGTCTCAGGCTTTACAAGCGAGGGAAGAACATCGAGGTACGTTGTCTTAAGCTTGCTCAGGCTCCGGTAATGAAGAACCTCAAGGGGAAGGGCATGATGCTCTGCCAGTTCCTCAAGAACATCCATGCCTGTTGAAAAACCTGTTTTAGTTTTTTTTGTCGGGCTCAACCCGAGACTCTGAAAGAGGACCCGGCTCAGTTGTTTCGGCGAGTTAATATTAAATTCTTCCCCGGAGAGGAAAAAAATCCTTTTCTGTATACTCTCTATCTCAACAGCCATCTCAACAGCCAGACTCTTTAGCAAGTCGGTATCAAGCTTGATGCCGGATTTTTCAATCTCAACGAGGATTTTGATAAGGGGCATCTCGATATCAAAGTAGACTTTTTCAAGACTTTCCTCACGGAGTTTGGGGAACAAGACGTCGCATAGTTCGAGGCTCAGGGCCGCATCTTCAGTGGCGTAGTCAGCGGCTTCTTCAATGGATACCTCTTCAAAAGACTTTCTTTTCTTTAACACCTCGACAAAAGATTTTTTCTTGGCGGAAAGGTATTCGAATGAGACTTCTTCGAGGCTGTAACCGGTTTTGTTGGGGTTTAGGAGGTAGGCGGCGATCATTGTGTCATACAACTCGCCTTCAACGCTGACCCCTTCATGCCCTAAAAGCATTATGTCATTTTTGAGGTTGTGACCTATTTTTGCAATCTCATGTTTGCCAAGCAATGGGCCGATATTTTGAAAAACCCCGCCTTTGTCCGGCTGTTTCCCGGCACCAGGGTAAGAATGTGAGATGGGGACATAATAGGACTTCTCTTCTTCAGTGCAAAAGGCAATACCTGCAATACGATCAGTCAATGGGTTTCTGCCTGCGGCCTCCGTGTCGAAGGCAATCCTGTCACTGACGGAAGAAAGGACGGCTGCCAGTTTTTCCAGAGAATCAATTGTCTCGTGACTGCGGAGCGTCTCTAAAGAGGGGATGAGCTTCATAAAGCTTGAAAATTCAAGCTCTCTAAAGAGTGAAAGAAGGGAAAGCCAATCGGGTTCACGAATCACGAATTCACTCAAGGTGAGATCGAGCGGGACTGAGATTTCTATGGTGGCCAGTTTCTTGCTCAGCATAACGATATCTTTACTCGATAAGACCATTTCCCTAAGCCTTTCCCTCTTAATGCGTTCAGGATGTCCAAGGAGGTCTTCAATGCTTGCGAAGTTTGATAAGAGTTCCTTTGCCGTCTTTTCTCCCACGCCTTTTATCCCAGGTATATTGTCCACAGGGTCGCCTGTGAGTGCCATAAACTCTGTGACACGCTCCGGACCTACGCCGAACCTTTCCCTTACATAGTCGGCATCGAGGGTCCTCTCCTTCATCGGATCGTATATCTTTATGCTGTCATCGACAAGTTGAAGCATATCTTTGTCTGCCGTCACGATAAAAACCTTGTTCCCTTCCCGGGCCGCCTTCCTTGCTATCGTGCCTATGACGTCGTCAGCCTCGTAGCCCGGGACTTCAAATGCCTTGATATGAAACGCAGATATTATATTTCTGATATATGGGAACTGGACGACCAGTTCAGAAGGGGTCTCGGGTCTCTGGGCCTTATAGTCTTCAAAGAGCTCATGTCTTTCTGTGCGGGCCGGAGAATCGAAACAGACCGCAAGTCCGCCAGGTTTCTTTTCCCTGATTATCTTCAGGAGCATATTTGTGAAGCCGAATGCCGCATTTGTCGGAAGGCCTTTTGAATTTGTAAGACCCTTAATTGCATAGAACGCTCTGTAGACATACGAATTTCCATCAATGAGATAAAGGTCCATGGGTGATTATAACCGCACGGATGTAAAGGTGTAAATTGCTTTCCCACCCTCCCACTCGAAATATTAGGGCCATTTCTGGTATAGTTTTTACCTGGAATTATTCTCTGCTTCAAATTCGGCGAAAAACATTTTTTCGAAAGGAGAGCATTATGAATATCTTGATTTTCGGTCCCAATGGAAGCGGCAAGGGTACACAGGGTGCGATTATCCAGAAGAAATACGGTATAACGCACGTGGAGTCGGGAGCCATATTCAGAAAGAATATAGGCGGCGGAACAGAGCTCGGCAAAAAGGCGAAAGTATACATCGACAGGGGCGACCTTGTGCCCGATGACATCACCATCCCGATGATACTGGACAGGCTGAAAGAAGACGACTGCAAAAAGGGCTGGCTTTTGGACGGCTTCCCCAGAAACGTTGTTCAGGCCGAGACACTCCACAAAGCTCTCAAGGATGCAAATATTAAGCTCGACTATGTTGTCGAAATAGCCCTTGACAGAAAGACTGCTGCGGACAGGATCATGGGAAGGAGGCTCTGCGTCAATGACAATAACCACCCAAACCATGTCTTTATCGACGCGATTAAGCCTGTCGAAAAAGAAGGCAAACTGGTTTGCCGCGTATGCGGAGGAGACCTTAAGACCAGGGCCGACGACCAGGATGCGGCTGCCATCAACAAGAGGCACGACATCTACTATGATGAAAAGACCGGCACGATGGCTGCTGTGAATTATTTCAAGAAGATCACCGGGCCGAAGGTGGTCACCATCGACGGCGCACCGCCGATAGGTGAGGTATCCGAGAAGTTGATGGCCCAGTTGGCATAAGTTTTTCCCTTTGCAATCAACGGCCGGCTTGCATTAAGTGAGCCGGCCGTTTTTTTATGATAGAAAAAGAGAGCCGGTCCTGACAGAGGCGCTCTATCTCCTTAACTCGACAATAAAGGCCCAAAAGAACTTTTCAGTATATATTGACTATATTTATTGCTGTATATAACCAGATGCGTTATACTGTGATAAAGTGATTAGAAGTTTTGCCGACAAAGAAAGCCGAAAACTTTATGAAACCGGAAATAGCAGGAGATTACCTCCTGATATAATACGCCAGACACTACGGAAACTGGAGCAACTCAATTCAGCTGGTCGGGTAGAGGATCTGATGACCTTTCCCGGAAACAAATTGGAGCCGTTAAAAGGAATATTGAAAGGGGAATATAGCATCAGGATAAATGATCAGTGGCGCATTGTTTTCAGCTTTGCCGAAGGCGGTGCCTACGATGTTGAAATAACGGACTATCACAAGTAGGAGGACTGCGATGATTATGATCGAAAGACAGCCCATACATCCCGGGGAGATTTTGCTACATGATCTCATGGAGCCACTCGGTATTACACAAAAAGGGCTTGCCGCTGAATTAAAAACATCCTTCAGGACGATAAATGAAATCATTAACGGGAAAAGGGGAATATCGCCTGATATGGCCCTGCGGCTTGCGAAGCACTTTGGAATGACCGCTGACTTCTGGCTCAACGCCCAGAAGAACTATGAATTGCAGAAGGCTTGGCAAAAGAACAAAGGAATCATCAAGAAAATAGCCACGAGAAAGGCAGCATAGTTTTTTTGGTCAAGGGGTGCAAGTCTTATACCTCAATCAAAAGGAAGTCTTTCGAGGGCGACAGAGCTAATGGAAAAATATAAGGATGTTCCGATGGATTTTGCCGACTTCACGCTTGTTGTCCTGGCGGAGGAGATGGACGTTGAGGAAATATTCACATTGGATAACAGGGGATTCGGGACGTATCGCATTGCCGGCAGAAGGGCCTTTAAGATATGGCCGGCGTAGGCAGTGTCGGGAAACCTCAATGTTCTAAAATAGTTCTCATTATTGA
>JBAIXS010000010.1:0-1790 GCA_037916395.1 Candidatus Sulfobium mesophilum | reverse complement strand
CTTCATCCGCATTTTCCTCCATTCCTTCAGGAAACGATGTTATGCGTCCTTACAAACTTTGCGATGACCGCGTTCACCCGGAAAGGGTGAATTTTCCGTCTGACCTATCAGATCCATTTTTGTATATGGACTCAGCCAAGATGTCTTCCAGACTCAAGTCTGATCCAGCACCCCGCTATATTTGCAATAAGCAAACCGGTTGCCAGCTCGCGGACTGATTTGGACATAGGTGCAAACTGCTTACATCAAGGCTTTTTTTGACTATCAACAGAATTCTTAAAATGGAGGAGAGCAGCCCTCTGACGATATTTCGGCAAGTCTGCCGATATTTCGTTAAATCATCGAGCATAAAGGGCTGGCGCAATGAATCTTCTGGGTAAAATTAGGCAATCACCCATGCCCGGGCCTGGGCGAGCTGGCCCTCTGAAAAAAACTTTACCGGAGCTCGCCGCAATCCAGCCATGGCGAATGTCGTCAGATCGATTTCCCATCTGGCAGGGGCGACGATCGCAATCTTTTGGATCATGTCGCCATAAGTGCTAAAGAAGGTAATATCTCCCCAGTCGGCCCCGCGCTCCCAACCCTGAAAATTATCCGCGATTACCAGCAGTCTTATGTTAGGATTGCTTTCCTGTTGATTGATCACCGCTGACTGCACTGAATCCAACTCTGATTTCTTTAGAAGACCAGTAACCCGAAGCACCCTCAGATTGCCACCTTGTTCAATAATAGAAGCTCCCATGCCTTCGCCTCCAATCTGGAAGTTTTCCCTTCACCATCAATGCCATCTCACCCTCTGTCAGAGGCACTATAAGCCTACCTTCCTTTTACCTGTGATCACAGCAACTGTCAAGTTGTGTGTGCCATTTTCCTGAACAAGGATATGAAAATTGACATGCGCTTTTAATCATGGTACAAGCCTATTAAGTGGCAATTTTTGTCTTGCAATGAAGAGGGCAAATGAATACTGAGGGTAATATGAACGCGCCAGAATATTTCAGGAAGTCTGAAGATTTTTCGCTCGTGCTCGGGGGGCCGCTATACCAGCTCCTCATTAGCTCTAGGCTGGAGGACTCTGCCCTCGGGCATCTTAGGCGGCGAATTATAGTTATTACCCTTCTGGCGTGGCTTCCCCTTTTTCTCCTCTGTCTGCTTGATGGCAAGGTTCTTGGCGGTGTGAGCTTGCCTTTCCTCTACGACAGCGAAATGCACATGCGTTTTTTGCTCGCACTGCCTCTTCTTATCGCTGCGGAGCTCATGGTTCATAGACGTATCCGGATTGTAGTCCGGCAGTTCCTGGACAGGGGAATTATTCCTGAGGGGTTGCTTCCGCGCCTTGGCGAGATCATCGATTCAGCCATGAGGTTGCGGAACTCTATATTTGTTGAGGTTGCGCTTCTTCTAATTGTTTTCGTAGGTGGTCATTTCTTCTGGAGCACGATGAGCGGCATGGAGCAGGTCGTTCAAAAGACCGCAACCTGGTATGGTTCAAAAAGCGGCGCAGGAGTGCTGCTTTCGCCGGCAGGATACTGGTATAGTTTTGTGAGCCGGCCTGTCTTTCAGTTTATTTTTTTGCGCTGGTATTTCCGGCTTTTTGTATGGGTGCGCTTTCTTTGGCAGGTCTCAAGGCTAGACCTTCACCTCATCCCTACCCATCCCGACCGCGCGGCAGGTCTCGGCTTCCTTTCGGCAAGCATCTATGCTATGTCGCTTTTGATCCTTGCACACGGAGTACTGCTATCAGGACTGATAGCCAACCGGATCTTATATGCGGGCGCGAAGCTGATGGC
>JBAIXS010000009.1:0-3324 GCA_037916395.1 Candidatus Sulfobium mesophilum | reverse complement strand
GGGATTTTTTCGTTGCCAGGCAGCGCAAGTGCATGGATAAACCTTAATCCCTTGCCGCTCTTTTTCAAGGCCTCAATCAGCTGTTTTTTTGTCGAAACTTTTAAGGTGTCTCTTATCCCGAACCCCCGGGCCACAGCTTCTAGGTCCACACAGGAACGCGCCAGGGTGGGCTGTCCGCCTGTTGAACCGTATGAGCCGTTGTCGACCGCAAAGATCGTAAGGTTGGCGGGGCCGAAATTGGCCGCAGTCGCCAGCGTGCCCGGATTCATAAGCAGGCTCCCGTCGCCATCAATGACTACTACCTCTTTGGCATTGGCAAGGCTTATGCCCAAACCGATGGGTGTTGCCATTCCCATGCTCCCAAGCATGTAAAAATAGGAAGGACAATGGCCTGTAGCATAAAGCTCCTTTGACGGAAAGCCGAGATTACATACGACGGCCTTTGATTTGAGATAGGGTGAGATGATTTGAAGAATCTCATAGCGCTTGAATTTTGGTTTTAACTGTCGTTCCGCTATGGAACGTTTCTCATTATGAAAAATAGCTTCGGAGGGATATCCGCAGGGCGGCTCCAGAGAACGCTCCGCGTCATGCCGGCTCTTTGCTTCAGAATCTTCCCATATTGCGGGGCTTAAAAGAAATGCGTGTATGCCGCCCTGTCTGTAAAGATTCGGCAGTTTCTTTTGAATAAGTTTAAAATCCTTCGACGTGCCTATCAGCGAGCAGGGTATCCCTGAACCTTTCAGGATAGCCGGCAGCCTCTGCCCCATTGGCAACTGAGCCGCAATTTTTTCCTTATAAATTCCCCTCTGACTTACAAAGAGTGCCAGCGGGAGTCTGTAGAAAGATGTCAGGGAAAGCAGCGCATTGATCATATTCCCAATACCTGAACTCTGGATAAACATTGCGGGTCTCTTCCCCGACAACGCTGCGCCGGCGCATATGCCCACACCTTCCTCTTCCCTCGTCAGGGGTACATGAAAAAAAGATTCCTCGACCATCTCAAGCAGGACTTTGATCTTCTCACACGGAAGTGAAGCGGTGAAGTTGACGCCTGCCTGCTTTAGGACTGTCAGCAGCTCTTTTTCAGGATTTTGCATAAGGTCTCCTCTATCTCTGTATCAGTTACCTTCTTCGATATAAAGGTCGGCTCTACGTCATATGTTTTCTTCTCCCTGCCGAGCACGACCTCGCCTCCGCCCGTTATGTTCAGAAGTATTACGTCGTCTTTTCGGACAGTCTCTGTCTTTACCGCCTGTATAAGAGCGCCTACCGCAACTGCGGATGCTGCGACGATGTCGACGCCTTCGAGGTTGCTGAAAAGTTCGATCGACTCAAAGACCTCGCGGTTGGTCACACCATACATCTTTCCTCTTGTGGCGGTCAGGGCGTCGAATACGCCTCCTTCAAGCGAATAGGCGGGATACCGGGTGGAGAGCACGCGTGTAGATATCTGTCCTATCAGCTCAGGTCTAAGGTCCTCCCGGGCAAGCTCCCTCGAATGACGTTCCCAGGCCCTGAGCATTGGCGCAAAGGGAAGGTTCTGTGCAAGGTGCAGTTGCGGGAGGGTCCGGCCGAACCTGCCGTCGGACAGCAGCCGCTCTGACATCTCCCAGACTCCTATCCCTCCGGTGCCGCTGCCTACAGCCTGGAAATAATGGTCCGGGAGTCTGCCGATGTGTGAGACCGCCTCGAGGATCGTTGCTCCAAGGCCGTCTCGCTTGGCCACGTTTTTTACGCCTCCTTCGAAAGGGAAATTTGCGAGCGACGAGATGCGGCGTGCAACGTCGATGGCGTCGGCATAGTCGCCGTCGCCTACTGCAAGGGTTGGCACCTCAGATGAGCCTTCCAGATACCACATCTCCATGAGACACATCCTGGGCACAACTATAATCACCGGAAAACCAGAGACGACCGAAAGATGAGAGAATGCGCGCGCAGTGTTTCCTGCCGAGGCGACCACAAGTCCGCTGACGCCGTTTTCCCTGGCGTTTTGGAGAACCACTGCAGCCTCGAACTCCTTGAAGGTGCAGCTTTGAAGCATTGCCCCGCGCTCCGGCCAGAATCCGTTGAAGGCTATGTAGAGGTTTTCGAGCTCCAGATGACGCGCGAGCCACTGTGACTGATAAACCGCCGTGCATGGCTGCTCGAAGGTCGGCGAATGGACCGGAAGCCAGTTGAATTTCCAGATACCCTTGCCGCAGTCGTCCCTGAAAGGCACTAGGTATTCCGTGGTCAAAAGAGAGTTCGCGCAGTGCTCGCAGAAGGCGCAGTAAGTGTCTTCCAGTTGCTTGCCGCATTTCCCGCATTTTATATGAAAATGACTCACAGCTCCTGTCTTTCTATGAGATCCGCAAGGAGTTCCATGATGTCCGTAATCCTGATCTTGCGGTCGTGTCCCTGCATCGCCTCATTAACCTTAGAATAACATGCAGGACAGCTCAGGATAAGCCTGTCGGCTCCCTTATCCACGGCCTCGTCTATGGTGAGTCTGCCCATCGCAATGGCATTATCATGAAAGACCTTTCTTGCGGCCCCTCCCGCCCCGCAGCATCTGGAGTGGAGCCTGTTTCTGTCGAATTCGAGAATCTCTGCACCCGGGATTCCCCTGAGCACCGCCCTTGGCTCCTCGGTTATCCCAACGCCCCTGCTTAGATAGCACGGGTCATGGTATATCAGCCTTTCGCGGAGTTCCCTTCTGATGATCAGCTTTCCCCTTTTCATGGCATCTTCCACAAACTGGGTTATGTGGCGTATCTTAAACGGCAACTCTTTGCCGTAAAAAAGCGGCCAGTCGCGAGACATAATATTTACACAGCAGGGGCAGGAGCAAAGGAGTGTCTTCACTCCCTTTGCCTTATAGGATTCGACGAGTCTTCTGGTAAGGTCTTCAAGCATATCATGCTGGCCGGTGATGAAAAGCGGGAATCCGCAGCATACCTCTTCCTCCGGCGGGAGCATTGCGAAGGGCTCTCCTATGGCGCCAAGCACAATAACGTCGCCCCTTACCATGGGAGCAGCCTCATAAGCCCCTGTGCATCCCGCATAGTACGCGATGTCAGACCTTTCAGCGACCTTCACCTTATCCGGGAACCAGGATTCAAACCTCTCCCTGGCAGGTTTGTTATAGGGATTTCCTGTATCCGCAATGGCCTTGGGCAAATTCACCTGTGGACCTAAGGGACCCAGCCCCCGCTTCACCATCTCCTTTCTGAGCATCGGCCAGAGCCGCTGCGTGAAGATTCCCACGGTGCAGTGCTGACCGCAGGCGCCGCAGGTCGTGCATTCGTATAAAGCCTTGGCGAAGTCCTCAAGGAGCCTCCG
>JBAIXS010000008.1:0-3656 GCA_037916395.1 Candidatus Sulfobium mesophilum | reverse complement strand
TCCCTTTCGAGGGAACTGAAAGTCTGCAATAATCATATCAATTCACTACAGCAGCGGCTTCTTAAGTTGGAGGATATATACAACGTCACATCAGATGAGTTTGTTAAAGGATATCGCAGCGGCCTATTTTCTGCCTATAACCGTGATTTTCCAGCGTGGTTTAAGGCTTCCGAGGAACTCAAAAAATGGGAAGAAAGAAGAAATGAATTTGAAGAAATGTATCGCCTTATGAGAATTTAGCCTCCTCTCCCCTGTGATAAACTTTCCGGCCCTCCGTCCTTTTGATGTAAAATAAGCAATGTCGACTGAACTACAAGGCCAGTTGGAACGAATCACCTACCATAACGAAGAAAGCCACTATACCATCGCAAAACTCAAAGTGCCGGGACAGCACAGCCTCGTAACCGTGATCGGCAATCTCATCACCGTATCAGCGGGCGAGGTTCTGCGCCTGCAGGGCGCCTGGGAAAATCACCCGAAATACGGAGCGCAGTTCAGGATAACCTCGTATGAATCAGTGGTGCCGGCGACAGCCAAAGGGATAGAGAGGTATCTGGGCTCCGGACTTATTAAAGGGATCGGGCCTGTTATGGCGAGGCGACTTGTTGAAAGGTTCGGGAAAGAGACCCTGGACGTTATAGAAACAAAGTCAGAAAGGCTGGCGGAAGTAGAGGGCATAGGTGAAAAAAGGATCGGGATGATAAAGAGCGCATGGGAAGAACAAAAGGAGGTCCGGGGAGTAATGCTTTTTCTTCAGGGCCATGAGATCAGCTCGTCCTACGCTGCTAAGATCTATAAGCAATACGGCAAGAACTCTATCAGCGTCGTCAGGGAAAACCCATATCGCCTGGCCGGAGACATATTCGGCATCGGGTTTCTCACCGCAGATAAGATCGCCGGCAAGCTCGGCATAGCGAAGGATTCTCCGCTTCGGGCTGAAGCAGGCATTTTGCACGTGCTGGGGCAGCTATCTTCAGAGGGTCATGTTTATTATCCCTACGAGCTTCTGACCGAAGAATGCGAAAAGACCCTTGGGGTCGGCAGGGAGATCATCCAGGCCGCAATTTTGAAGCTTTCATCTGAAAAGAAAATTATCGCTGAAGCGCCATTTGCGGAAGGAGAAGACCGGGCGGTATATATTGCCGATTTATACCTATCGGAAAAGTGTATTGCTGAGAAACTTAAAGAGATTTCATCCGACCAGACCGATTTATTGAGATTCGACCACGCTAAAGCGCTTGAAACCGTTCAGAAGGAAATGAGCGTAACTCTTGCCCGGAACCAGGAGAAAGCGGTCAGAGCGGCTCTCGATAGAAAGGTGCTGGTTATTACCGGCGGGCCCGGAACAGGAAAGACTACGATCATCAGGGCGATAATCGGCATCTGCCGCGCATACGGCAGGACTGCCGCCCTTGCTGCACCCACGGGCAGGGCAGCAAAGAGACTGTCGGAGGCGGCAGGACACGACGCTAAAACGATCCACCGTCTTTTAGAATTCAGCCCCAAACAGCGGGGCTTCAAAAGAAACGAAGATATTCCCATCGAAGCAGACTTAATAGTCATAGACGAGGCGTCAATGATAGACTCAGTACTAATGCATTACCTGCTCAGGGCAATCCCGCAAACTGCCAAACTCATTCTTGTTGGCGATGCCGATCAGCTGCCTTCGGTAGGAGCAGGGAATGTCCTGAAGGATATTATCGCTTCTCAATGTATACCTACTGTAAGGCTCACCGAGATATTCAGGCAATCAGGAGAGGGCCTGATCACTTTGAATGCGCACAGGATAAACCAGGGCGAGTTCCCGGTCCTTTCCTCCAATAATAAAGATGTGCTCAGAGATTTTTATTTTGTCGACCAGGACGACCCGGTCGAAGTCTGCAATATGATCCTCCAGATGTGCCGGGACAAAATACCTGAGAAATTCGGATTCCACCCTTTAAACGACATACAGGTGCTCGCTCCAATGCACAGGGGTATTGCGGGAGCAGCGAACTTGAACGTAGAACTGCAGAAGCATCTGAATCCGTCAACCGACGAACTGAACAGGGGCAGCACGGTGTTGAAGACCGGAGACAAGGTGATGCAGATAAGGAATAATTACGATAAGGATGTCTATAACGGCGACATAGGAAGGATAGCATCAATCGACAGGGAAGAACACGAACTTGTTGTCGACTACGACGGAAAGATCGTGGCCTATGATTTCACCGAACTTGACGAGCTGGTGCTTGCCTACGCTGTCTCTGTGCATAAATCGCAGGGCAGTGAATATCCGGCGGTCGTCATGCCCCTTCTCACCCAGCATTATATGATGCTCCAGAGAAACCTTCTTTACACTGCTATCACGCGCGGCAAAAAGCTTGTCGTACTCATCGGCACGAAGAAGGCCCTCGCTATCGCTATTCGAAACAATAAACCACAGATGCGGTATACGAGACTGAGGGAAAGATTGCGGCAGGTTATGCCTCACGCCGTTACGTGACAAGCTGCCCGGCTAATTACCGTCTCTTGCCAGATTGGCCGTGCGCCTTGAATCCTTCGTGAAAAGCTACGGTACCCTGCGGATAACGTCCATCGAAAGACAGAGCGAAAAAAAACTCCTGCGGCACCCCCTCATGCACAAGCCCTGAAATGTTTTTGAACCCGAGTTTCCTGTAGTAATCCGGATGTCCTACGACACAACATCCTTGGGTGTTCATATCTTTCAGCCGTGACAACCCTTCCCGTATCAGTGCTTTTCCAATGCCCCGCCGCTGGTGCGCCCGCAACACCGAAAAAGGTCCAAGCCCGTACCAGTTCCGGGTGCCGTCCGAGATTGTGACGGGAGAGAAAGCGATATGACCTACTATACGGCCGTCCACTTCTGCGACGAGCGATACCGTGAGGGCCTTGGCGGCGCGTAGTGCCTCGATGATGAACTGCTCGGTGTGATTGCTGATCTTCAGCGTCTTAAACGCCGCAATGGTCACCTCGCTTATCGCGCTTATATCGGCATCGGTTTCGCTCCTGATAACGACCTTCCGATTCATGTGCTTAGTGTTCCTCCTGCTTGTTGGCAATTTTACAGAAAAGAAGCGGCGGGGGTAAAGGAAAAAATGGTGTCGAGGACTGGATTCCCCGATCAAGTCGGGGAATAACGACCCAGGAAGGATTTCGGACGAGCCGGAATAATAAGGATATAGAACGACGGAAATCCACCCTACCCTTCACACTGCCGGTGGGCAAGCACCCCTACCAAGATGGACTAGATTCCCGCCTCCGCGGGAATGACAGACTATGCAACACATGCCCTGATAATTATTTCCCCCTTCGAAAATTTAGGTGAGAGTGGTCGCCAGAAGGGTTAAAGATTTTAGGCTGTCTGAGTCCCTTGTAACTCCCCCTTCCCCCTCTTAAGGTAAGAGGGGGAGATAGGAGGGGGCGTTATCAGGAGGGGCGAGTTCCTAAAATCTACCGAGGCCGACAGAGCAGACCGTAAAGAATTTTCGTCAGGGCGCCATTCTTTGGGTTACCTTGCTTGGGGCGCTCAAGAAAGCTTGCTATATTCAGGGAAGAAGCAATAGTCAAGAAAGGCTATACTCTTTCTGGGATATCAGGCTGGTAAAACCAGTCTAAGAGAAAGGAGTATAGCCATGAGGAATAATAGCACGGAA
>JBAIXS010000007.1:0-6703 GCA_037916395.1 Candidatus Sulfobium mesophilum | reverse complement strand
GAATATGATTTTCAGGGAAGAGTTTCCCATGATCCGATAAAATTCCCGCGTCGTTACAGGGCGGACCATGACATTGAGGTCTCTGCCTTTATCGCTTCCTGCCTTGCCTATGGAAAGGTCGGTCTGTTTTCAGCTGTAGTTGAAAAGGTACTTCTGATAATGGGTAAGAACCCCTATGATTTCCTCCTGGCTTTTGATCCAAAGAGGGACCGCCGGATATTGAAGGGGATAAAGTACAGGTTCAATGAAAATGACGACATCATCTGTCTGCTGTTTCTTTTGCGCCGCGTACTGGAAAGATATTCCTCTCTGGAAAAAGCCTTCCGGGCTTATTACCGCCCTGATGATACCGACACGGGAAACGCCCTTGCCGGGCTAATCGGTTTATTCCTCAGTATCGATACCACGGCCGTTTATCGTAAAAACATAAGACCTCCCGGACTTCTTCAGTTCTTTCCCTCACCGATAAAGGGCAGCGCCTGCAAAAGAGCGAACCTTTTCCTTAGATGGATGGTCAGGGACAGAGACATCGACCTTGGCATATGGAAAGGAATACCTAAGGGCAAACTGGTTATTCCGCTTGATACACATATCGCAAGGATCTCGCGATGCCTTGGTTTTACAAAAAGAAAGAGCCAGGACTGGAAGATGGCGGTTGAGGTCACCGGCGCATTGAGGAAGTTAGACCCGAAAGACCCCCTCAAGTACGACTTCGCCCTCTGTCATCATGGGATTTCGGGGATGTGCAGGGGGGAAAAGAAGACAGAGACCTGCAGGGGATGTGTACTAAGGCTGAGATAAGAAGATAAACCTGCTTGTCCGGCCCTTTACTCTTTCCCCCTCCGGATATCAGCTCCGAGTTTCCGGAGTTTTTCCTCGATCTTTTCATACCCGCGGTCGAGATGGTATATGCGGTGGATTGTCGATTCGCCTTCCGCCGCGAGAGCCGCGACAATAAGCGAAGCCGACGCCCGCAGGTCAGTAGCCATAAGCGGCGCTCCCTTCAGTTTCCGGACACCGCGAACCGTCGCCATCCCTCCCTCGATGATAATATCCGCCCCCATTCTCCTGAGTTCCGCTACATGCATAAACCTGTTTTCAAAAATGCTCTCTGAAATAACACTTGTTCCTTCGGCCACGCACATCACCGCCATCAGCTGTGCCTGCATGTCCGTCGGAAACCCCGGATACGGCATGGTTTTGGCATTAACCGACGCAGGCCTCTTCGGCCCTGTCACCTTGACGCCGGTCTTAAGAGGCCTTATCTTCATGCCCGTGTCCTTGAGTTTGTTGATCACCGCATCGAGGTGCTGAAGGTTGCACCTTTTGATGGTAACCTCGCCGCCCGTTATCCCCGCTGCCGCCATGAAGGTGCCGGTCTCTATCCTGTCAGGGATTACTTCGTGTCTGAGCGGCCGCAGCCTGGAAACTCCCGATATTTCTATGACGCTTTCACCTGCACCGGTGATCCTCGCGCCCATTGATTTCAGCGCATCGGCAAGGTCGACCACCTCAGGTTCGCGAGCCGCATTCTCGATCACGGTTTTTCCTTCTGCAAGGGCAGCAGCCATCATGATGTTTTCGGTGCCGGTCACTGTGGGGATATCGAAATTGATCTGCGCGCCCCTGAGTTTTTTCGCCTTAACGAATATATAGCCGGATTCGAGGGTTATTGAGGCCCCCATCTTCTCGAACCCCATCAAGTGAAGGTTTATCGGTCGCGCACCGATCGCGCACCCTCCGGGCAGCGAGACCTTCGCTCTTCCAAGCCGCGCAAGAAGCGGCCCCAGGACAAGGACCGAGGCCCGCATAGTGCTGACGAGCTCATAAGGCGCCGCATAATTCTTCACTTTGCTGCAGTCGAGGAGGGCCGTATTGCTTTCCAGATGAAAACCGGCCCCGAGATTGGCAAGGAGCCTGCCCATTGTGGATATGTCCCTCAGATGCGGCACATTGCCGATCCGGTGCTCGCCAGGCGCAAGTAGTGCGGCCGCCATGATCGGGAGCGCGGCATTTTTTGAGCCTCCTATCTCGACTGTTCCTTTCAGGCGCTTGCCGCCCTTAATTACAAGTGTGTCCAATTGATCTCCCCGACAGTTTCTTTCTATTTTAGTCCAAACATACTTTTTAATGCATCGCTTATCCGTCAGCCCTAATAAACTATCCTGTGTCAATCTCTGGTTGCAAGCCCTTTTATAAGGCACTATAATTGACATATTATTCCTCAATGTGACAATAAAAGGGGAACATGTGCTGATCATATTAATCATCGGACTTTCTCTCTTGATTCAGGCAGCCACCATCTTCCTCGCCATAAGGCTCATAAAAATAACCGGCGGCCGCCTTTCATGGATATTGATCTCGGCTGCTATCGTAGGCATGGAAGCCCGCCGTTGCATCACGCTTTTTGAGGCGATATCCGGTAAGACCTTCGGCTCCCGCCTCTCATTCGAACTGGTCGGGCTAATAACATCGGCATTGATGCTGATCGGCATTGCGGGCATCTCTCCCCTGTTCATGACTGTCAAAGAGGCGGAGGAAAAACAGAAGAACCTGGTTATAAGCCTTCGGGATGCTCTGGCGAAAATAAAGACATTAAGCGGGATACTGCCTATATGCGCCTCCTGCAAAAAAATCCGCGACGACCGGGGCTACTGGAACCAGGTCGAGGCATACGTCAGGGACCATTCCGAGGCGGAGTTCAGCCACAGTATCTGCCCTGACTGCGCGAAAAGACTTTATCCGGATTACTACGAGAAAAAACGGCCGTCTCAGTAACTCATATTATTTACGTGCGCACCAGGAGACCATCTTTTCCCTCATTCTGTCCTCCTTCATTTTCTGTAGCCTGAGAAAAACGTTTTTAGATAACTTTGGCCAGGCATCCGAACGCCTGCGTCGCTATTGTCAGCCCCTATATGCTATATTCAAACATGCGGGAATTTATTATTTATCAGGGCAACGATGACCAATGGACAGCTGAAGCCAAGGAAATCCCCGGCCTCCGCGTAACAGGAAAGACTCAGGAGGAGGCGCTGGCAAAAATCAAATCCGCCATTCTCCTATATAACCCCTGCCGATGCGAAGAGTAATAATCATCGCTACAGAGGCAGCGGCATATTCAAAAAAAATGCAATAAATTTGTCATTCCCCGACTTGATCGGGGAATCCAGAAGAAACTCAAAAACTGGATTGTCCGGTCAAGCCGGACAATGACGATTAAGGGACTGCATCACATACTTTATTTTTCAGTCGTGATGCCCTTCTTTCTCTTTTCCGCTTCCTTTTTTTCTACCACGCAGTAGATTCCGCCTTCCTTGAGACCCGGCTTGAAACAGCCGTTGCAGGAGATGCAGCGTGCGGGGGAAATATCGCTACCTTTCCACCGCTTGATCAGCCGCGGCTCCCTGATAAAAGGACGGGCCATTGAAATGTAATCGATTCCGTCTTCTGTGATTGCTCTATTGATCACTTCGAGCGACCTGAAACCGCCCACAACCATGATCGGACATCGCGCAGCTTTTTTTATCTCCCTGCCGAGCACCAGGTTATAAGCCTCGCGGGCAGGGGCGTCAATTTTAATTCTCACAGGGGTCCGTTCGCCAGATGCCGAGGTGCCTCCACTTACCTCTATGGCGTCTACCTTCTCCTCGTCCAGGAGGTGGGACGCATAGACCGCATCCTTAAGCAAAAGACCTCCTTCCAGATTGTCAGAGCCGTTTAGTTTAATAAGGACCGGATAATCAGTGCCGACCTCGGAACGAACGCGACGGTAAACTTCCATAAGAAAGCGGCACCGGTTTTCAAGAGAGCCGCCGTATTCATCGGTCCTGCGGTTCGTCAGTGGAGAGAGGAACTGGTTTATTAGATAGCCGTGAGCCGCATGAAGCTGGACAGCATCAAAACCGTATGCCTTGGCGCGCCGGGCTCCCTCCCCGAAGGCCGCGACAATTTCGTTTATATCCTCTTTACTCATCGCTTCGGGTTCTTCAGGAAATTGTTCGACCTTAACAGCCGAAGGAGCAAGAGGACGTCTGCCGGCTGTTTTTATGGTTGTTTGACCTCCTGCGTGAACAAGCTGCATGCAGATCCTGCCGCCCTCATTATGGACAGCGACGGCCAGAGCCCGCATCTCGGCGGCAAAATCGTCAGAATGGATTCCCATCTTCCCAGGCAGCTGCTTGCCGTCAGGCCTGACAAACGCATAGCCGGTTATAATCAGGCCGACGCCGCCCAGGGCGAGATCGCGGTAGCAGGAAGCAAGCCTCTGCGTCGGACGTCCGTCATTATCGCACATTCCTTCCCATGTCGCGGACCGCACAAACCGGTTTCTCAATGTCATCCCATTGATAGTTGTTTCTTCAAATATGTTTTTCATATGTCGACCTCTTTAAGATTATTTTTTTATTGTATTGTAGCAGGACCCTAAGACCGCAACGCCGCAGTCAATATCCTTTCGATTCCCGCATAGTCCTTCCTGACCTCTATATCATCGAACCCATACCCGCGTGCAATCTCTTCCACATCCCCCGCCTGACCGAAGCCCAGCTCAACAATGATCATCCCGCCCTCACATAGGTATCCCGGTGCCTTAGCGAATATGCTCCTGTAAAAATCAAGTCCATCTCCTCCCCCATCGAGCGCCTCTAAAGGCTCCCATTCTTTTATCTCCCGCTGAAGACCTTCTATGTCCTCTCTTTTAACATAAGGGGGATTGGAAACTATCAAATCGAAGCAGAGACCGCGCTTAAGAGGCATATACAGCGAGCCTTGAAGGAACGTGACATTCTCCAAGCCGTTTCCCATGGCATTTTTTTTTGCATATCGTATCGCTGTCTTCGAGACATCCGTACCGTAGATTTGCGAATCCGGAAAGGCCTTCGCAAGCGCCAAAGCGATACATCCGCTGCCGGTGCAAAGATCGAGAACGCGGGAAGCTTTTTTACTCTCCGACCTGCGCTTTTTGCTGATTGCTGAGTGCTGACCGCCTAATGCCCTTATAGCCTCTTCTGCCAGCAATTCAGTCTCAGGCCTGGGGATAAGAACGCCCTTACCGACATTTATCTTTAGCCCGAGAAATTCCACATTTCCGACAATATATTGAACAGGCTCCCCTTTTGCCCTTCGGGTGACTAGCCGCCGGATTTTTGCCCGCACATCTTTCGATATCTCCGGGTTATCCATATAAGCCGCAAGCCTGTCTGCTCCCGAGGCATAAAGGACCAGTATCTCCGAATCGGCAAAGGCGTCATCAATGCCAGCCTTCTCAAGAAATTGAGTAGCTGACTTTAATGCATCAAGCAATCGCATAAAATTCCCACTACGTACAGTTCATGCGGCAAGAAAGCAAAAGTGCGCGTTGAATAGAAATCGTGCAACGCATTTGTTCCGTCATTCCCGCTTGTCGGGAATCTTTCTGAAGAAGGATGCCGGACAAGCCGGCATGACAACGGCAGGACATCACGACCAATTGCCTTAGTAATAATTATCTGGCTTACAGCTCTTTCAGCCTTTCAGCATTGAAATAGGTGATAAGGTTATCCAGAACCTCGTCGAGTGCCCCTTCAAGGATCTGTTCTAGCTTATGCAGCGTCAGGCCCGTGCGGTGATCTGTAATCCGGTTCTGGGGATAATTGTAAGTCCTTATTCTTTCGGACCGGTCTCCTGAACCGACCTGGGACTTCCTCTGCTGGGCCCTCTCTTTCTCTTTTTCCTCCATCTGGATCTCATAGAGCCTCGCCCTCAGGACCTTCATCGCCTTGTCTTTGTTCTTGGTCTGGGAACGCTCGTCCTGGCACTGGACAGTAAGACCCGTCGGCACATGTACGATCCTTACGGCGGAGTATGTAGTATTGACGCTCTGGCCCCCCGCTCCGGATGAGCAAAACGTGTCTATTCTCAAATCCTTGGCATCTATCTTGATATCAACTTCCTCTGCCTCAGGAAGCACCGCGACAGTCGCTGCTGAAGTATGGATCCTCCCCGATGCCTCGGTTGCGGGCACGCGCTGCACCCTGTGGACTCCGCTCTCATATTTTAGCCTGCTGTAAGCTCCCCTACCCTGGATGGAGGCGACCACCTCCTTGATTCCCCCAAGCCCGGTTGCGTTCATATTGATGATCTCTATCTTCCATTTTCTTGATTCCGCATATTTTGTATACATCCTCAAGAGGCTTGCCGCAAAAAGGGCGGCCTCCTCGCCGCCGGTCCCGGCCCTGATTTCAAGTATTACGCTTTTTTGATCTCTTGGATCGACAGGAAGAAGCATGATCTTCAGCTCTTCCTCGATAAGGGGCTTTTTCTTTTTCAGTTCCTCAAGTTCGGTCTGCGCTAACTCCTTAATATCTCCGTCGCCACTTCTTAGCAGTTCCTCTGTGTCCGTGATGTCGGAGAGAAGTTTCTTGTATTCCCTTATCCTCCCTGTTATCGCCTGAAGGTCGGCGTGCTCTTTGGAATATTTCTGAAAATCAGACTGCGCCGAAATGACCTTGGGGTCGCTCAACATAGTCGTAAGCTCGTCGTACTTTTTTTCTATCTCTACGAGCTTATCAAGCATGTCCTTCCTCCAACTTAAGGACCTCTTCAAGCGCCCTGATCGCAACTTCAATCTGAGAGTCGTCCGGCTCCCTTGTCGTAAGCCTCTGAAGAAGCAGGCCGGGCTGGATCATAAAGCTCATGACAGGGTTGTCCTTCATCTTTGCGG
>JBAIXS010000006.1:0-1958 GCA_037916395.1 Candidatus Sulfobium mesophilum | reverse complement strand
ATCATTCGGAATCTTTGACGCCTTTCCAGATGAGGCAGGCCGTCAGGCCCACTTAACCGGCCGCGTGGCTGCCGCGCTCATGGAGAAGGCATCCGATATGCTTGCAAAACCGCCTGCTATAGAGAAGGTCGATGTCCTGGCAGCCAAGTTGCCCTAATAAAACCGAAACTTTGGCCGGCGATCAAGAGAAGGGACGCCCTTGTCTTGATTCCGAATTGAAATCTTATGCTTTTATTTTTTTAGACGACCTTTCGCATAACGTTGCATATACTCTTAGATCATGAACCTGACAGAAAGAAACAGACTGCGCTGAGATAGTGCAGATAATCAAAGAAATCCCTTTTTTTCATCAGTTATGCCATCAAAGACATCTTTTACTCCAGTTGTGTAATGGCCGGTGGCGTCTTAAAATAAAATTAGACAAATTGGGTCCTTTTTTATAGAGAGGAGAGAATAGATGAAAGCTGACGATATATTTGAGGACGCAAAACGCCTTTTTGTAGAAGGAAAATTTAAGGAAAGCGCAGAGGCGTTCACAACAGCTGCCACAGCCGGCTATGATCAGAAGATCTGTTATCTGAGCCGAGGGACTGCCTATCTTAAATTGAGGCAAACCGATAGTGCAATTGCCGACTTCAGTGATGCCATAGCTCTAGACGAGATAAACCCCCGTCCGTACTACTACCGGGGAATGGCTTATGCACAGAAGAAGGACTATAGCAGTGCAGTAAAAGACTTTTCGAAGGCCATAGAGTTGAAACCAGATGATGGGGCGTCAATATTCGCGCGGGGAGCATCTTACCTGGAGATGGGCAAAGTCGACGAAGCTGGTGAGGACATCAGAAATGCGACTAACTACCTGCATGCTTCATTACAGGGCTATGCGGATACAATCGGTGACAGGACGCATCTCGATAAGGTACTGGCGATCCTTGAAGGCGAGAGAAGACAGGACAGCTTTGATATAAACGAGTCGGAATTCGGAACGATCAAAGCGATGCTTGAAGAGTCGGTGAGCGCTGAAGTTTAATTAGGGTCATGGCCGGGAAACCAGGCCTTACCCTGTATGTAAACAAGCGGCAGGGCGCTTGCTTGCGAGGCGCTGTTGCTTCTTTGTTTCCTTTTGCGGTCGCGTGCGTTTATTATGGATCTTTGGCTGTGCGACGCCTTGCGATCAACTTTTTTGGCCGCAATGAAAAAAGGCGCTGGAGCCAAGGGCAAGGGCTGGATGACAAGCATCTGAGGGCCACCTGTCTTTGGGTAAATGGACTTTTATATGTCGGAAATATTCATCGGCTGCAGCGGGTTTAATTACAGCGACTGGAAGGGGAATTTCTACCCACCTGATCTGCCACAAAAAAAGTGGCTTCAATATTACTGCACTGTCTTTGATACCGTTGAGCTGAACGTCACATTTTACAGAGTGCCACTTGCCGGGACTTTTGACAAATGGTATGCGGAAACGCCTTCGGATTTCGCTTTCTCGTTGAAAGGCAGCCGCTTCATCACTCACATAAAAAGACTTTTGGATCCTGAAGAGCCTTTGTCATTCTTTTTTGAAAGGGCGCTCCGCCTGAAGGAAAAGCTGAGGGTAGTTTTATGGCAATTCTCTCCCGGCTTCAAAATAGACATTGACAGGCTGCGAAAGTTCGTGAAGATGCTCGGAAATTATCCCGTCAGAAATACCTTCGAATTCAGGAACGAAAGCTGGCTGACAGAAAGCGTTGCAGAGTTATGCGCGCAGCACGGCATCAGCCTCTGCATGGCCGACTGGCCTGAATTTCTTGAGGATGTCCCAGTGAGGGCGGACTTCGTTTACCAGAGAAGACACGGACGCGGAGGGAATTACGCCAGTCTTTACTCGACAGACGACCTTCGAAAGGATGCTTTGCGAATCAACGGCTACAAGAAAAACCGCAATGATGTCTTCATGTATTTCAATAATGACTTTCAGGGAT
>JBAIXS010000005.1:0-8613 GCA_037916395.1 Candidatus Sulfobium mesophilum | reverse complement strand
CCTCCTCTTTCGAAAAAAGCACGGGCTTTTCCTTCGAATAATCGATCCGGTCGACCCGCACCTGCCTGTGGACAGCGCCTTCTGCTATTGCCTGCCCGAGAAGAAAATTATCAAAGCTCTCTTTGTTCTTTCCGATTATACCCTTCGGCCCGCCTCCGCGGTAAACAGTTGCGATTGTCTTTTCATGGGCCGGAGTTTCGATTTCCACGCTGCCGTATAAGGTATGCAGTCTGTATGAATTGATCCCCTTCTGAACAACCGTGTCTGGCAGGTTAATGCCCTCCACGGCAAGCATCTGGACGAGCAGTTCAGAGATTATCCCTCCGCACCTGTTGCATCCCCCGGGGCCGTCCTTGCTGAAGACCTTAGGCTCATAGATCGTGATTTCGAGTTCCTTGCCCAGCATCTGGGCCATCTTAAGAGCAAAGTAAGCGAAGAAAGATCCGGTAGGTCCGCCGCCGATAACAGCGATTTTTGATCCGTCATCCAGTATGTATTTGTCAGACTCCCCGGCCCCGCTCACTATTAGCGCCTCTCCACGGCCTCAAATTGTACTGCACGACCACACAATTTAATTCATCCCAAAGAAGGGACAAAGTATTTTTTTTGCAACGCCCCGTACTTTGATAACTTTAATCATAGCAACCTTTATTTGTCAAGACAGAGCGTGCGCCGCAATTTTTCCATAGAACCAGGGCCCTGTCTTCCGCATATTCTTTCAACTGCAATTCAAATCTTCTTCCGCGCAAATGGCGCTCAAAACGCCGAAACTTATTGACATATATATAATTTATAAATTATGTTTATTATCACCAAACGTGAAAATTATAAGGAGGGAACCATGTGCCGGTTACGAAGTCTCCTTTTTTTTGTTATCTTTCCCGTAATTATTATTTCAGGATGTGAATCTCTTAAGTCTTCGAGGGCCATACTGCCCATCAAGGAATATGAACTGATGATAGCAGGAAGGCTTGACGCCAACTATGTGGGAACAACAAACTGTCTTGCGGCTTGCCATTTCCATGACAAGATCAGACGCGATTTTGAAGCAAGCACAATGGGGGTACAGCTTTCAAGAAAGTCCGGGATGCCTCTTGTTGACTGCGAATCCTGCCATGGCCCCGGCAGTCTGGCGATCGAGGGGCTGACCCCGGAAAAGGTTGAACTGGACGCAAGAGAAGGGAAGCAGACCTCGTGCGACTTCAGAACGCTGATCGATATCAGGAACCTCCCGGCTCAGGCCAGATCTCTCATATGCCTCAAATGCCACACCGCAAACGCGACATTCAACCTTCATAACTGGAATGCAAGCGCCCACTCATTAGGCGACGTTTCCTGCTCTGAATGTCATAAGGTCCACGCGGGGCCTGATTTGACAGTGAGGCTCAAAGACATGGTTAACATGTGCGAAAATTGCCACAGAGACGTCCAGGCTGAATTTGCGCTGCCGAGTCACCACCCGATACACGAGAAAAGGATCTTTTGCGTAAGCTGCCATGACCCCCACGGGACAACAAGCAACAGCATGCTCCGAAAGGAGGGCGTGAAGGAGACCTGCACACAGTGCCATGCCGAAAAAGAAGGTCCCTTTGTGTTCGAACATGCGGATACGATGGAAGACTGCGGAACCTGCCACAGGCCGCATGGTTCAGTCAATAATAATCTTCTGACTCAACAGCCGCCTTTCCTTTGCCTCCAGTGCCACACAGGCCATAGAACGTCGAGTACCTCCTCTGCCGAGTCAAAGGGAGCTTTTTACACAAGATGCACTGATTGTCATTCCCAGATCCACGGCTCAGATATTCCTTCTCCGGTCGGCAGGAGAAGGTTTATTCAATAGGGGGACCAATGAAGATATATATCTATATAGCGCTTATATCTGTAATACTGATGAGCGGCAGGGTCTTCGCGCTTGAAGATAATGCAGTCACAGAGGGATCGGAGTCCTCCTCGGAGGAAGAAGTCCCGCAGGAAGGGTACACCTTCCCTTTAATCAAGCCTGAATTTTTTCTTTCCGGCGGATATCGCTTTTTCAACGGAGAGGGCTCAACCAGGGCTGAGGAGTATGAATACCCTCATGACGCTCTGACACTCGGAGGCGAACTCAGGATTTTTACCTTCCCCCACAGGTTCCATCTGGAATTCGACATCGAGAACAAGAAGGATTTTATAGGCGACCTAACATATATGTACCGGGACCTTATCCGTTTCAGGGGGCTAAGCAGCAGCCTTTTTCATAACCTCGATAATATCAGGCTCATAGACCTGGACCCTTCGACCCCGTCGCCTGGCGTCGACGTAAGGGACGCCGACGTCAAATACGGCGTCCGGTTCGGTATGAGCAATGCCTTTCTGAGGTTCAAGACCCCCGATTTCCCCTTTCATGTCTACCTGGAGGGAAGCCTTATAGAAAGATCCGGCACTCAACAGCAAAGAAGCCTGCTGGGTTCCGGTTATTTCAACAATATTGTCAGGACCTCCCAAAGCCGGAACGTCGATAGTAATACAAAAAGTGTAACAATAGGCGCAAACAGTCATCTCGGTCCGGTGGAGATAGATTACTCCCACGGCGAAAAAAGATTCGATGCAGGAGCCGACAAAGTTCTTTTCGATTTTTACACGGCGTCGCCGGGGAGAGCGGCTGGAGAATATCCTCATAATCTCATCCCTGATCTGAAGAGTTCTTCCGACACTGTTAAGCTCCATACATCCTACACGGGTGCGCTGGTAGCATCGGCAACCTTCTCGAGAATCGGCAAGGAAAACAGCGACAGCGGCGCCAAGGCGGATTATTTTATAGGCGCCGGAGAAATATCCTGGATAGAGTCTCCGCGACTGGCCTTCTTCCTCAAGTACAGACACAAGGAATCCGATATAGACAACCCTGATACCGTAACCATCACGGACAGGACAAACCCTCTCAACACTTACACCTATCCTGTTGAGTCCGCGATTTCGTCGGTTAGCGACCGTGTAACCGGCATAGTCAGATATCGCCCTCTTTCAGGGGTTTACCTGAAGGCGGACTATACCTACGAGGACATAAGGCGCGATGTCTCGCCCGAATGGGACGTCCCCAAGAACACTCAAAGGAACACTGCCTCACTGACAGCCGATATCCGGCTGCTCAGGGGCCTGGACTTCAAGGCGAAATATACTCACAAGTACAACGACGACCCGGCGTACAATACTGAACCTGACCGCTCCGACGAAGGCAGGGTCTCTGTCACCTGGATACCTCTGCCCAGGCTGACTGCAACAGTCACTTACAGCATAGTAAGCGAAAAAAGAGACGATTTAATTTTTACGGACGCCCCGAACGCAAAAAACAGGGATGTAAGCAGAAACAATCTGATGGGAAGCGTCACATATATGCTATTGAAGGACCTCTCTGTTACAGCCAGTTATGCCTACATGCATGACAAAACGCGGCAAGATATTCCGTACCAGGACACGCTCGGGGTTTCTCATGTAGATTCGTTTGTGCCCAGCGAGGATTTGGTGCACAGCTATGGGCTTGACCTTCATTACTTGCCGGCCACTAATATATCCTTAAATGCTGGGGTCAGCTATACCCTAAGCAGCGGGGCGTTTTACCCTTCAGACCCCAATCTCCTTCAGCCGGTCTCCATAGCTTCCTTTTCAGAATTGAAAACAAGAGATACCATCTGTTATCTGTCGGGTGAATACAGGTTTAAGGGGGGCTGGGCGGCAGGCTTTCAGTACAGGTACAGCGATTTCAACGATGTCATTGATAATCCTTATGACGACGTGTCGGACGGCAAGGCTCACATTATCGTCGTGACACTTTCGAAAAGGTGGTAGGGAAAGACGGCATGAAATTCCGGCGCCTTGCCGCTTTTCTCAATTCGCGGCCGGGAAATACATATCTGTTCCTGGTTCCGTTGCTCATCCTTTTGACAACAAACTGTGTATGGGCAGCGCAAAAGACTATCGGCGTCATCATGACCGGAAACATCCAGTATTACAGGGACGTCAACAAGGGCTTTACCGACACGCTTGCTGCGGAGGGGTTCGGACCGGGCAGCGTTGACGTTATCACCCAGTCACCATCCCCTGAACCCATGTCATGGACAAATGCGGCCAGAAAACTTGTGACTATCGGCTCCGGCATAATTGTCTCTTACGGCACTCCTGCCACTATCTCGGTAATGAACGAAACCTCTGATATACCTGTTGTGTTTGCCGGCGTATATGATCCACAGACCCTTGGCCTGACAGGCAAGAACATGACGGGCGTAAGTTCAAAGGTGCCTCTGTCGGGAATTCTTAAGAATATGAAGAGCATAGTCAACTTTTCGACGTTGGGCGTTGTCTTTAACGATTCTGAAAAAGACACGGTAGCCCAGGCCAACGAAGTACGAAAACTCGAAAGCACCTACGGGTTTAAGTCGATACGGTTTAATATCAAGAAGTCGGCTGACACGGCAAAGATCGCCAATGTCGACGCCCTCCTTCTAACAACCGGCTGCGCCGCAATGAATTGCGTTTCCAACATAACCGGCATTGCCCGCAAGTCTAAAGTCCCAACGGCATCAGTTATGGCGGGCGGCGAAATGTCCGGCATCATACTCACCATCACAGCCAATCCTTATGAGCAGGGCAAGCAGGCAGCAAAAATTGTGGCCAGGATTCTAAGAGGAGCAAAACCAGCCTCTATTCCCATAGAAAATCCGAAGCAAATCGACCTCATCATTAACCTCAGAGAGGCCACAGAAATGGGAATCAAAGTGCCCTTTGACATGCTGACTTCAGCAACAAAAGTCGTCAGATAAAAGTCGGCTTGAAACTTTTTCTAGCATTGCCGATTATACCCTGCGCGGACCTATTGAGGCTTGCGCGCGGAGAGTAGCCTCTTCGTGGCTGAACGCACGGCTTCGGCAACGTTTTTGTTCTTTTCGAGGATAACAAGATCTTTTGTTTTCAGAGATGTCACAAATGTCACAGCTATTCCCGGGGGAGTCTTGGGATTTGTTACAAGGGCATGCAAAACGGCATAGTTTTTCATCCATTCCCTGTTCCTGGATATTCTTCTAAGCGCCTCCTCTATCGCCTGCCTGTTACGGGCAATCATCTCGACCTCTGACTCGGTGATTTTTCCGTTTTCCAGTACGCCGAGCATGACCTCCTTGTTCGTGTCCCGTGCGAGGATGCCCCTAATCTCCCTGCCGCCCTTAAGAGCCAGTTGAATCCTTGCTGATATGCTTAGACTCTGTATCTTGGTTGTAAGGCTGACAGCCCTCGACTCTCTTGTCTCCTTTGCCATCTCCACATTTATCAGGGAAAGACTCGACTTGGCCGGAAGGCTCAACCGCCCCTCTGCAAATGTCCTCACTCCCTCCGGCGTAACCGGGTTTTCAAGAATGAGCCTTAAAATTTCGGGGCGGTTTACATTCGCTTTTGCGACCTCCTCAATAATACCGGGCTCAGACGGATCAGTAAGGAGGATTTCCAGAAGTTCAAGCGACGCGGCGGAGTAATCGAGCGCTAACAGCTTCTGTGTATCTTCCATCTAGCTCCTCTCAAGATAAATGAAATATTCTATGTTGCCCTTCTGTCCGTGAACAGGCGATTCGAAAATGCCAAAAGTCCGAAAACCCATCTCTTCAGCAGCCTTGCGAACACCCTCTACCGCCGAAAGTCTAATGGACTCGTCTTTCACTATACCGCCCTTGCCGACGAGACCCTTGCCGGCCTCGAACTGGGGCTTAACAAGGGCAAGGACTTTGCCCCTGCTGCCAAGAAATTCAAAAACCCTCGGCAGAACCTTAATAAGTGATATAAAAGATACATCGGCCACCGCAATGTCCACATCTTCGGGCACCGCTTTTTTTTCAAGGTATCTTATATTTGTTTTTTCGAGCAGTACCACCCTTGAATCATTTCTAAGAGACCAGTCGATCTGCCCGTAACCTACGTCAATAGCATACACTTTCAGCGCATTTTTTTTAAGAAGACAGTCTGTAAAGCCGCCCGTGGAACAGCCCACGTCCATCGCCACCATCCCGGATGGGTCTATCCCGAAATGTTCCAAGGCAGCTTCAAGCTTCAGCCCGCCGCGGCTCACATAAGGGCACTCTTTTTCCCTAAGGACAATTTCACTGGTCTCATCCACAAGATTTCCGGCCTTGGTAATAACGGTGCCATCGACAGTTACATTGCCCTCCATGATGAGCGCCTTAGCCCTTTCCCGACTCTTTACAAGCCCCCTGTCCACGAGGACTTTATCCAGTCTCTCTTTGGTTTTCATAAGATGCCATTATAACTTATTAATCGTATTTGCCTGCGCCCTTTTCAGTTCTGTTTGTCCTTCCATGACAGCTGCAATTGCAAGTCCCTCAGCGAAGGCAATAACAGCCCAAAAAAACAGTTCTATTGCTATGAGCTGAAGCGGTTCACCGAACTGATTGAATGGAGTAAAGAACTCCCAAAACAGAAAGACCAGCACGAAGATAATAATAGCCAAGCGGATGCCTCTGCGAAGGACTCCTGCTTGCCGGGATTGCTCTCAGACTTCCACAATTCCATGCTTAATTCTCATCATTTCATTTCCGCCTTTTTGAAACTCATAAGGCACTTTTTCAATTTGGACTGTAAAACCATCATCTTTAAGTCTGCCAACGACTGTATCAAGATGCCGAGATTTCTTTGCTCCTAATTCCAACAGTGGAAATATTCGTGTTTCAGTTGATACCCTGCATAGCTCCTTTATTGATCGAACGTGAAAGTCTTCAGAAAGCTGCTCGCTGTAAAGAAAGAGGAAGTGAGAACATAACGCAATGTCAAATTGGTCATCATTGAAAGGCAGAACGGGCAAGCCCGCCTCAACATAACGTCCATCATTTTGTCCAGTTGAGTAATCTGAGAGAAAGTCGTTCATAGCAGTCATACGAACTCTGCCAAGCTCTTCAACCGAAGGAATATGTTTCCACACAAAGTCGTCTTTATTATTTCTTGTTTGTTCCATGACCTCTTCAAATGTTTTACCAATCCGACTCCTTATTTCTTCAGCACTAAAACGGTAAACCGGATCTGCAGAAATTACTTGCCTGCCCTGCCGTGTCATAACGAAGTTGAAGTTCGCAGGGCCATCTCCGCACCCCAGCAATCGTTTGTCGAGATCTTCTTCTGACAATGCAAACATAGAGACGTATTCCTCAAAAGACCGTCCCCATATAACTACTTGATCCAGAGTGAATGGCATTTTCTTATATTTAACCACATAGCGAGTTAATAAGGTGCAGGGAGCGAGGATGAGTATGAAAGAAGACGGCAGAGCAATCCGTTAATAATTTTCGTTGGGGCGATCTTCTTTGCGTTAGCTTTCTTGGAGCAAGAAAGCTATCTGGGGCATGGGGCAAAGCCCCAAAAAAGAAATACTTTAGACGCTGTAAGTATGCTCTCTCATAAACGAAAGAGAAGCCAGGAAAATTCCCTCTTCATCGAGACCGTATTTGGCCCTGATGCTGTCAGGCTTGCCCTGCTCAATGACCTGGTCATCAATGCCGAGCCTCTTCACACTCACATTGCCGACTTCTGCGTCAGAGAGAAGTTCCACCACCGCGCTCCCGAAGCCGCCCTGAAGGACGTTTTCCTCTACCGTAATAATCCGGGGGATGCGGGAGGCAACAGAAAGTATCATCTCCTTGTCCAGTGGTTTAACAAAACGCGCGTTTATCACCAGCGCATGTACACCTGATTTCTCAAGTCTTTCTGCCGCCCTAAGAGCCGGCAATACGCAGTTGCCAATAGCCAATAATGCAAGATCTGACCCATCCTTAAGCAATTCTCCACGGCCGATCGTAACTTCGGAACAGGGCATATGCGCCTCAGGAACTTTCCCTCTCGGATACCGTATCGCGGACGGTCCCTGATGCCTTACGGCAAACTCAAACATCTTCCTCATCTCATTTGCGTCTTTCGGGGCCATAAGCACCAGTCCGGGGATATGTCTTAAATAGGAGATGTCGTAAAGGCCGTTATGAGTCGGGCCGTCTTCCCCTACGATACCGGCGCGGTCGATGGCAAAAATCACCGGCAGGTTCTGCAGACAGACGTCATGGACTATCTCGTCATAGGCGCGCTGAAGGAACGTGGAATAAATGGCAACGACAGGCCTCAGTCCCCTGGTGGCAAGACCAGCGGCAAACGTTGTTGCGTGCGGCTCAGCTATACCAACGTCATAGAACCTGTCGGGATATTTCGCTGCAAAACATTCCAGCCCAGTTCCCTCCTTCATCGCGGCCGATATGGCTATCACCCTTTTGTCAGTCGACGCAATGTCAGCAAGTATCTGTCCGAAGGCAGCGCTGTAAGACAACATTCCCTTGCCGCCAAGTTGGGAGCCGGTCTCAAGTTCAAAGGGACCGACCCCATGGAATATGCAAGGATCTTTCTCGGAAAACTCATAGCCCTTGCCCTTCTTAGTCATGATGTGGACGAGCGTAGGAGAGCCGGACTCCTTAACTGTTTTTAGCGTGTCTATGAGCCGTTCCACATCATGGCCGTCTATCGGGCCTAAATATTCGAAACCGAGTTCCTCAAACAATATGCCGGGCAGAATAAGTCCCTTAATAAGTTCTTCGACCCTCT
>JBAIXS010000004.1:0-2081 GCA_037916395.1 Candidatus Sulfobium mesophilum | reverse complement strand
AGTGTCCTCTTAACATGGTTTTCTCCTTTATAAAAGTGCTATTTTTACCACCAGCGCCACAGAGAAATGACAAACACTATTGAAAAGATAAGAAAAAGGTTCATATAGGCAAAGAAATAGAATATTTTTAAGTGAGGCGGCCTTCTTGTTTCCCTTTCCATTAGCAGCTTCCCGACTACCGGCATTTTGAGAACCTTTTCCTCTCCGTGAGGAGCTGTTTTCAGGATATCCGTAAGGTCCGTGCCCGCGGAATGTTTCTTTAAATGACTGCCGTCGCGCCAGAGCTTGCTGGTAGTCACATCATAGACGGTGCCTCTGTAAGCTATATATCCGGGACGCCCGTCTTTGCCGTCATGCTGTGATAGTTCCTCAGATGTCATGTCCCCTTTAAGGGCGACAAAGACTTGTTTCATTTTTTTCCTTAGTTTAGGGCCGACGACAAAGGTAACAAATACCGCTGTGGAAACCATTACGAGAAAGAGGATAATTTTGATCGACAACAGAATGCCGAACCTGGTATTAAAAAGCATATGCCAGGTTGGTACTCTGGCAAAGGATAGCAGAGTGCCTGTTACAGCCATAATAATGATTGACGCCCATCCCAGCATTAATTCGCCCTTTGGCAATCCCCGCGCGGCATAAGCAGGTTTTAGAATAATATGCACATACAGGATTGTGCCAAACCAGATAATGGCAGTCATTGTATGTAAATATCCTATAACAAACCTGATTACGTGCTGAAGCGGGTTGAGCACTCTGTATTGACCTTTGATTCGGAGGATATCTTTAAACGTTTCACCGTCTCCGGTAAGCCGCCCGCCTCCTGAGGGATTAAGGTGACAATCACCACAGTGTTTGCCCGTCTGCGCGGCATACTCAGAAGTGCAGGAGCCGCTTGAAGGCTGAAACAACACTACGACACAGGCAATCAACACAGTCTTGGCGAGTACATCCCAGTAACTATAACTTTCTGTGATATATGTCTTCATAGCCATCCAAGTAAGTTACTCATAATTATAGGTTCAAAAAAAAAGAAATCAAAGAAGGTTCTGAACGTTCTCCCGGATTAACATTGTTTCCTTATATTTAACGAGAGGTTACGCCCTACAACTAACGACTTCCCGGTAATTATCAGCCTTCCCCCGCAACTTTAGCAGCTTCCCTAGGAATAATCACCCCATGAAATAGGATATTCTCCCAATTGTACAAAAGGCGGTGGTAGGTTATGCTGGAATCATAAACAAAGGAAATAATAAAAGAGGAGGATAAGAAAATGTTAAAGCACAGAGCAGGAACCAAGGTCGGAAAAGGGACGTACTGGAACTTCTCGACGGGCGAACGGGTCGACATCAGCACCGAAGGCGTACTTCCTGGCGACAGGAACACCGTATACTACAGGCTCCCGGCAACCGGTATTGTGGCACTCGGGCCGGTCCTCGGTCTGATCTATGCGGCGTTTCTTCCCTTCATTGGGATTGCGATGCTCGTAAAGGTGATCATGCAGAAAGTGGCAACCCTTGTAATGGCGCCGACTCAGAGGACGGCATCCTTCGGATGGAGGCCAAGCGAATCCTATCTCGCCGGCAAGAAGAAAGGTTCTGAAAGCGCAAAGAAGGACGAGGGCGGGGAGACTCCAGGAAACAAAGAAGACTGATCATCTCCTCCCGGAAAGAAAAAAGGCCCCCCAAAGGGGCTTTTTTTTTGCCCTTTTTCCCTGCCAGAAAGGAACCGTTCCAGAAGGCAATGGTCACTTTAACAACCCAACCCAAATGAATACAGATAAAATTTAGGTGACCTCTCTTGCCGCATTATAGAACGCGAGCAAATTAGATGCTCTTACAGGGACCAAGAAAGCTCAAATATCGGGCAGTTATGGGTTGTATGCACTGGAATTGCCGGATCGAGAGTGGATATATGGGTGACTAAAGGTAAACGTAGGCCGTTTCAGACTGGCCAAAGGTCCTACCCCCTGATCCAGGGTGGATCGGGGCAAGCGCTGAACGGACGTTAATACTGCCCTCTATCCAGTGTCCTATATTGTATCGCCTCTGAAATGTGATGAGCTCTGATGTCTTCCGATG
>JBAIXS010000003.1:0-2310 GCA_037916395.1 Candidatus Sulfobium mesophilum | reverse complement strand
GCCGGACTTTTTTCACTTTCCTTAATCTCTTGACTCGCAGGAGTGACCGGCGCACCTCTCCTTCTGCCCTTTCTACAGCATAAAGGCAATCATAGAAATTCATCGCAGAGTACCTTCTTCTCCTTATTATTTGCAGCAGGTCCTCTTCTTTTTGGCAGTGAGGAATTTCTTGTCCTTAGTGATAATGTCATCAGCATTAAGATGCAGGGCGATGAATTTCAGGAAATCCTTGTTTTGCTCACGGGATTTTTCAGCAAGGCGATAGTAAGACCATGTCCCGTTCTTTCGGCTCTCCACAAGTCCTGCCATTTTTAGAATATTCAGATGTTTAGAGGCTGTGGATTGCACAAGGCCCAAAGGCAGTCAAGCCTGAGGGGTAACAGCATAACGCACGTTGGTCATTTGCGGAATTCAACAGTCACTAAGTTTGGACCTGTGGGAGTTTGTCGGGGACTGAATGATTGAGGGGTCCTGGCTGTGTTAACAACTTTTCCTGAACCAGTAAAAAGGAGTGCATCATAGAAATGTCGCTTTCCTGCTGAAATATTCATACAATATAAACAGAATATCTTTTTCGGCAGGCTATGAATGAAAGATAGGGATAAGACAAAGGAGCAACTTGCAAGAGAATCTGCAGCATTAAGACGACAGATTGCCAAGTTTAAGAAAACAGTGGCTGGCCATGAGCAATCCGAGGCCGAGCTTCGCAGGGTCACACGAGCTCTCAAGACGCTCACTAGTTGCAATCAGGCGCTTATACGCGCAGCAAATATACTGGACTTCATGAGAGAGTTATGTCGCATTATTGTGGAGGTTGGTGGATATCGTATGGCATGGGCCGGATTTGCGGAACGGGACAAAGACAGGACCGTACGCCCGGTAGCCCAGTACGGTCACGAAAAAGGATATCTCAACACAGTCAATATTTCATGGTCAGATACTGAACGCGGGAGAGGTCCTACCGGCAAAGCTATAAGAACAGGAAAGCCTGTTATTGTAAGGAATATACTCACCGATCGCAGTTTTGTACCCTGGCGACACGAAGCTGTTAAACGTGGGTATGCATCCTCAATCGCTCTTCCTTTGATTGAGAAAACGCGGATTTTAGGTTCTTTGAATATCTACTCAGCCGCACCCGATGCTTTTGATGAAGAGGAAGTAAAGCTGCTGACCGAATTGGCAAATGATATAGCCTATGGAATTGGTGCGATGGAGATTCGCGCCAAACACGAGTTGGCAGAAGAAGCACGCAAACAAAGTTTTGTAAAGGTGAAAAAAGTCTTGGCCGGAACAGTCTATGCACTGGCGGATATGGCGCAGCGGAGGGACCCTTACACAGCGGGCCACCAGAGTCGCGTGGCTCAACTTGCCTGTGCAATTGCGCGTCAGATGGGCCTCCCGGAAAATCAAATTGAAGGAGTTCGCATGGCTGCCCTTTTGCATGATATAGGAAAAATGTATGTGCCATCCGAAATTCTTACTAAACCCGGCCGGATAAGCGATCTGGAATCCGGGATTATAGAGACTCATGCTCAAGTCGGGTATGAAATACTAAAGGCAATCGAATTCCCCTGGCCTATAGCTAAAACGGTGCTACAACACCAGGAAAGACTGAATGGCTCCGGATATCCCGCCGGCCTATCAGGCGAAGAGATTCTTTTGGAGGCACGGATTCTGGCTGTAGCAGATGTTGTCGAAGCTATGTCTTCTCACAGGCCTTATCGGGCTATGCTTGGCACTAAAAAGGCCCTGAACGAAATCTCACAGAACAGAGGTGTTCTCTATGACCCTAATGTGGTGGATGCCTGTTTGATTCTTTTTAATGATAATAAATTTGAATTTGAATAATGAGCGCATTCACTGGAATAAACTTTTAAAAGGTTTCTTTTTATTGTTCTTCCTGTGCTGTGTATCCTTGAGATATTAGCTATCTCTCCACATTTCGTATAGAAATCCACTGCTTTCGTTTCAATTTAGACCCCTGCGATGAATTATTAAAATAATTGCCCAAAAGCTGAGCCGGATAAGGCAAACCTGATATAATTATGCGATGTATAAACTAAGCGCAGTGGCATCATGCTGCTGCCATGAGGGAATATAATGGAAAACTTAAATGTCGAGGATATGTTGAGAATGATAGGGGCTGGAAACAGCCTGTTTTATGTTGTCAGCGATAATGAGAGGGGAACTGAGAGAATTATAGCACAGGCAGCATCGCTTATAGACGGGGCTGGAAGTCCGTACGTCTGGACTTGTACGGAAGGTTTTATCCGCGGAGGCGAGTCGTTCAAAAATACCGTAAATCCTCTG
>JBAIXS010000002.1:0-2046 GCA_037916395.1 Candidatus Sulfobium mesophilum | reverse complement strand
TTTTTTCGGGTCTATATAATCCAGAAGGTTCTCGGATTTCCTGTCGGTGATATTTACCCGCCGCACGGAAACCGTGACCACGTCGGCACCTGAGGCCTCAATAACCCTTTTCGTCTCTTCGAAGTCCCTGTACTTGCCAGTGCCCACCCAGAGGCGCGAACTAAACTCAATTCCCTTAATGATCAGCTTATCTTCCATCTCTCACCTCGCATTCCAAATAATGGCAGGAGTTTGCCATTGAGCGGTTTTTTTGCCCGCAATTCTTACAGAAACTCCAAATAGAAAAAGCGGGCAAAGCCTCGGAGGTCCCGAAGGCTTTCGGGACCGAGAATGAGCATAATGGCTGTCTTCTGCCATTAAGGCCATCATCCTCCTCCGACAAAGTTCACAATCTCGACCGTGTCTCCGTCCTTCAGTGCAAACAGATCGTAGTCCGCCTTCTTGACGATCATCATGTTCACTTCTACAGCAACCCTTCCGGAATTGACCTTCATCTCATCCAGAAGTTCAGCAACCGTAGCCGCCTTCAGGTCATCAACAATATTTCCGTTTACCTTCAGTCTCATAAAAATAAAAAACCGCATCCCTACGGATACGGTTGCCTTAAGCTTTAATCCCTAATCCCTACGCCGGAATTGTCCGTATCAGGTTCAAGGGGTCTCTCCCGTAAAACGAGAAACTCTCAGGCACCAAGGCCTCCCCCAAGGGTTAATTAAGTATAGTGGACTAAAGGATTTATTGTCAAACCATCCTGTATTTTTCTAAAACTTTCATTCGGAATTTAATCCGCGAATACATGGCCTGCGGCATCGCGAGTATTCTTCTCTGTTGCAGCCTAACGGAGCAGCAGCTTCAGAACAGACTCCAAGTCTTTACGAAATTGGTCTCCGACTGACTTGTGAAAGACATTGTTTGCACCTTCCTCGTAGGCCAGTTCCATGTCAGAGCGGAGAGTGGAAGAGGTCAGCACAACAACAGGAACATTCTTCAATCGTTCATCTGAACGGATTTCGCGAAGTGTATCAAAGCCGCTCATTCCAGGCATTTTCAGATCAAGGAGCACTAACACGGGAAGCTCTTTGCCATCTCGCAGAAACGTCAGGCCGGCTTCGCCGCTCAAAGCGGGTTTAACTCTGATTTCCGGGTCGATCTTTTGAAGGGTCCTTTCCGTAAGGAAGATATCATTCTCGTCGTCATCTATGATTAGTATTGTTTGTCTCATGTCAGCCTTTCATATCACTTCAGCGTAAAATAGATGGTCGCTCCTTTTCCGACTTCCCCCTCTGCCCATATCTTGCCTCTGTGACGGTGAATAATCCGTTCCACAATAGCAAGGCCAATGCCTGTGCCCTCAAATTCCTTTTCTGAATGAAGACGATGAAAGGGCATAAACATCTTATCTTTGTACTCAGCGTTGAACCCGACGCCATTGTCCCTGATGAAATAGACAGCGCCTTCAAGACTATCATTCCCTGTCCCCTCCCTCATAACCCCAAACTCAATACACGCATCCTCCGTCTTTGCCGTGAATTTCCAGGCATTCCCCAGAAGATTCGAGAGGACTACTTCCATCAATCCCCTGTCGGCACGAGCGGTTGCCCCTTCAGTGATAGAGACAGTGATCTTTCTGTTCGGGTCAGCTTCCCGGAGAGAAGCAGTAACTGAATGGGCAAGGGCGCTCAGGTCGACTGTCTCGCTGATTATTGCCTGTCTCGATACCTGAGAAAGGTGTAGCAGGTCATCGATAAGACGCGCCATCTTCCGCGAGCCATTTCTTATGCGAATGAGATAATCCTTTCCTTGCTCATCAAGCCGGTCCGGGTAGTTTTCGAGTAAAATCTCTGCGAAGCCATTCATATGGCGCGCAGGCCCCCTCAAATCATGGGCGATGGAATATATGAAGGACTCCAGTTCCTTATTCACTGCCTGGAGTTCCGCGTTCCTTGCTGCCATATCTTCGCTGAGTCTGAGGATTTTTCTCTCTGTCTGCTTGCGTTCTGTGATGTCCGCCATGGCCAGAATCGACCCGCGTGGCTGCCCATCGGC
>JBAIXS010000001.1:0-4130 GCA_037916395.1 Candidatus Sulfobium mesophilum | reverse complement strand
CGCCTAATACGCCCCAGAGAATCCCCCCCAGAAGCATGCCGCCCATCTGCATGTTCAAAAGGAAAACTCCCCTGTCCAGAAGCTCCTGCCCCTGCAAGCCGATGGCCTTAAGGCTCGATATCCTGACGATGCTGAAGAGTATCAGGTCGTATATGTCGACAAAATACCCCAGCGAGGCCACTATCACGGGGACAGTAAGTATATCTTTCACGGAAATGCCGGAAGAAGGCTCATAAACAGCTTCTGTCTTTTCCATCTTGTTTTTGATTCTAAAATAATCCCGATTTAAATGACAATCGGACAGACTTAGCCCATTCACTCAATGTGCGGGAGGATATATTCGAACGGTTCCAGCGGCGTGTATTGCCAGCCTCGGGCGGGCGAGCGGGTGTGATGTGAGAACGCCATCCCCACGCATAAACTATTTTATTGTGGTTCCGGAAGAGGAGCAGAACGTTTCAAGGCAAAGCGTTCTTGAGTTTGCCGGATCCGGACTCCCTGCTCTTTTCTTCTACCGTCACCGCCAGGTATGAGAGAAGCTTCTTTATCCCCCTTCCCGTTGCCGCTGAAACAGGAAAAAAATCCAGCCCATTGTCCCTGCAATATCCGGCAAGTTCATTAAGACGTTTCCTGTTGCCGGCAACATCGAGCTTGGTCCCCACCACAATTTGCGGCTTCTCGGCGAGGTCAGGGCTGTATAGAGCAAGCTCATTATTGATAGCGACAAAATTCTCCACGGGCTCACCGCCGTGCTCCGATATATCAACCAGGTGAAGTAGGACGGTCGTGCGTTCTACATGCCTCAGGAACTGAAATCCGAGGCCGACTCCCCTGTGAGCGCCCTCGATAATGCCCGGGATGTCGGCTACAACAAAGCTCCTGTATTTTTCGTGCTTGACGACGCCAAGATTCGGAACGAGCGTCGTAAACGGATAGTCGGCGATCTTCGGACGTGCAGAAGATATCACCGATATCAGCGTCGATTTCCCAGCATTTGGAAGACCTATGAGGCCGACATCAGCCAGAAGTTTCAGTTCAAGAACAAGTGATCTTTCAGCGCCCTCTTCTCCGGGTTGAGCGAATCTCGGCACCTGCCTTGTTGCCGTCGCAAAGTGGGAGTTCCCCTGACCTCCTCTGCCGCCCCTGGCAATCACTGTTTCCATTTCTTCCGCATCGAGGTCCGCCAGCACCTGCCCTGTTTCTGCATCTTTGATCACAGTTCCTATCGGCACCTTTATAATAAGGTCCCTGCCGTCTCTTCCGTGCATCTTCTTCCCCATCCCATGCTGTCCTCTCTCGGCGAAATACTCCTTCCTGTATCTGAAATCGAGCAGAGTGTTAAGCTCCTTTGTTGCACGGAAAATAACGTGCCCTCCCCTTCCGCCGTCTCCTCCGTCAGGCCCTCCCCTGGGGACATATTTTTCTCTGCGGAAACTGACGCAGCCTTTGCCCCCATCGCCTGCCTTAACATGGATTTTCGTATAATCGACAAATTTCATATATCTATTGTATCCCCAAAAATAAAAAAGGCAGACCGTGATCTGCCTTTCTCTATGCTTGCTGTGTCTGACCGACTATTCTTGAGTTGCAGGATATACGCTTATCTTCAGCCTGTCTCTGTCTTTTCTTTCGAAGTTAACTACGCCGTCGACCAGGGCAAAAAGTGTATCATCAGATCCTTTGCCCACATTATTGCCGGGATGAAACTTGGTCCCTCTCTGCCTGACCAGGATATTTCCCGCCCTGACAGTCTCACCTCCGAATTTCTTTACGCCGAGCCGCTGAGCATTGCTATCACGGCCGTTTCTTGAACTACCTACACCTTTTTTATGTGCCATGCTATCCTCCGAAGACGATATCTTTGATTTTTAGGATCGTATAATCCTGCCTGTGGCCGTTTAGCTTCCTGTAGCCCTTCCGCGGCCTCTGCTTATAAACGATCACCTTGGCATACCGGCCGTGACCTACCACTTCTGCTTTGACAAGAGCGTTATTCACAAAAGGGGCACCCACCTCGACATTATCGTCCTTTGATATAAGTAAAACCTTATTTAGACTAATCTCTGTCTCTGCACTGTCTATCTTTTGCACCTTTACTGTTTCTCCTGGAGCGACCCTGTGCTGTTGTCCTCCGGTTTCGATTACCGCATACATTTCATCTCACCTCCGAATTGTTATTAAAACTTATCGCATCACAAAAAGTCAACCAGAACGAGGGGATAAGCCGTGCAGCCGGTCGCGGCCATTGTTTCATTTACTTGTGGCCGTTTTCCCGCAAAAACAGCGGCGGGAATTGTCATAAGCAATTGGCTCAGAAGGAGTATGAAAATATCCCCCTTTGGAAAAGGGGGAATGAGGGGGATTCTTTATTATATTTACTTCCATAAAATCTCCCCTAACCCCTCTTTGCTAAAGAGGGGTATTTTCGGGTTAATGACTCTGCCGAGCAGCGACTCTGGAGATTTCTTTCTACTGAAGCGAAGGCAATACAGGAACTGTCAAAGCGTCTTCGGGAATCTTGCCTGTCAGTGCTTTCAGGAAGGAGACAATCTCTTTCATCTGCTCTTTTGAAAGATCCTTGCCCAACTGAATTTTTCCCATAATCCAGACGGCTTCAGCCAGTTTGTCGACTGAGCCGTCATGGAAGTAGGGAGGCGTCATAGCCACGTTTCTGAGGATGGGAACCTTAAAGACATATTTGTCGCTATCATTCTTCGTGACGGCATATCTTCCCTCATCAACTTTATCGCTCCTGGTGTATTTCTGATACGGCTCGAAAAGACCGAATTTCTGGTACATCTGTCCACCGACATACGGACTGTTATGACACCCCGCGCATCCCTGGTCAATAAACGTCCCCAACCCTCTCTTTTGCTCAGCGCTCAACGCATCTTTATTTCCCTTAAGATATGCATCAAAAGGGGCAGGCGTAGTCAACGTCCTTTCAAAGGCGCCGATGGCCTTTGCAAAATTGTCGACAATCACAGGCTCCTTGTCGCCTGGAAACGCCGCCTTAAACAGGATTTCGTATTCCCGATATGAGCGAAGTATTTTCTCGACCGCTTCATAAGACGGCATGCCGAAGGCCGGCGGCCCCACCACCGACTGCTTTGCCTGGTCTTCCACACTCTTTCGGTTTCCTATCCAGTGTTCTGAAATCTGGCCGGCTGCATTTAAAACAGTAGGATCGTTTCTGGGGTTTTCCTTGCAGTCATGTCCTACCGACTTCTTCAACCCATCGGCAGCGTAAAGGGCGACTGGATGACATTTTGAGCAGCTAACCGTCCCGTCGACGGAAATTCGCGTCTCATAAAAGAGCATCTTCCCAAGCCTCACTTTTTCCGGAGTTATAGGGTTCTCATCGGAAGGCATAGATGCAGGCAAAGAACCAAGAACCTGCGTTGCCTTCTTTATCAGGGCCTCTTCATCTGAGGCGAATGCATTAAATGAAACGGCAAATAAAAATATCCCTATGATGAGCAACAATGCTCCTCTATCTCTTAATAACGTAATAAGCATAACAACCTCCCCTCGGCATCAGGATTTTACTAAGGCATATATACCGTTTATCACAAAAAATACCGCTCTTCAAGTAATCCGCAACAGAAATTCAAAATCAAATGTGTGCGGGGATGCATTCGAGCGGCTTCAGCGGCGCGTATTTATTGCCCGTCGCAGGCGGGCGCGCCGTTGCCCCGGAGGTCCCGAAGGCTTTCGGGCCAAGAATGAGCGTGAATGCCGTCTCAGCGCGCGCGTATATAATTCAAATTCTACTTTTTCAATGTTTTGCCGAGCCTCTTTTCGACTGATTTTACCTTTCCCTCGATCCTGTTTGTTTTTCCCTTCCGGTCATCCACCGAAACAGCCGTGATCACCCTTTCTTCATTCTTCATGACTGCCTTGTGGCATTTTTTGACCAGCCTGAAAAGATCATCCCATTCGCCTTCGACGACAGTGCCCATTGGATTTACCTTGTAAGGAAGACCGCTTTCATCAACAATCCTCAGGACCTCGGCAATACTGTCTCCGATGCTGCTTCCTGCTCCTATCGGAACGACGCTGAATTCGATTAGCATTTTCTCCTCCTTTACTGTGAACATTCTTCGTTGCTGCGTGACATGCGGCTTACT